>DOPS01000360.1:0-9343 GCA_003512645.1 Desulfosporosinus sp. | reverse complement strand
AGGTAATGTGAAATTATCGAGCACCTGATGGTGGAAAGCATCAACATCTCCGCCAATACTTAATTCCATAATTGTATCCGCACCAGCAGCTACGGCAACCTTTATTTTATGGAGCTCATCCGAGAAGTCCACACAGTCCGGTGACGTACCGATGTTGGCATTTACTTTGGTGCGAAGACCTTCCCCTACTGCGACTGCGTTACAGTTCTTGTGTTGTTTGTTCTTGATGATCACGACCCGACCTTGAGCAACCTTCGCACATAACTCATCCGCTGTAAGCCCTTCTACTTTAGCTAATCTCTCTACCTCAGGTGTAATAATTCCTTGTCTTGCTTTAATAAGTTGTGTCATTTCAATCTCTCCATTCTTACTTTTTATTTGGCACGATGCATCCTGTCCTTACTAATTAATCGAATCACAAATCTCGAACCACGCCTTAACGTCCCTATATTCGAACCTCGATCATCGAACCTCGAACATCGATTCAGCATTCCCACGGCAGTTCTTGAAAGAACTCGCCAGCCACAGCCATGGCACAACCCTTTTCACATTTTGTGCAGAAAGGTTTTTCACTCGAGTGGAAATCCGTAAGCCTTTCTTGATCTAAGGCTAACGTTTTCTGGGCCTCTAGATTCTGCTCCCGCCGCGCTCGACTCATTTGCAGGTCCCAAGTTTCAGCGCCTGGGTAACCTTTGGCTAGATCCGCTACATGAGCAGCAATACGGGAAGCCACTACTCCCCGATAGACATCCTGCGCATTGGGATACCCTATATGTTCGGCAGGTGTGACGTAGCAGAGAATGTCTGCTCCAGCAGCACCAGCCATGGCTCCACCTATAGCAGCGGTAATTTCGTCATATCCGGGAGCTACATCCGTCGATACCGGACCGAAGACAAAATACGGAGCACCTTGACATACTTGTTTTTCTAATTTAACGGTTGTCGCNNTGAGAACGACATAATGAATCAGCACCTGCACCCGGTCGCATAGCATCCGCTAAACTTAAAGTAACTTCATACTTTTGGGCAATTTCCAGGATGCGGTCGAACATAGTATACAAAAAGTTCTCCTTGTTATGATAAAGCATCCAGCCCATCAGTAAGGACCCGCCTCGGCTCACCAGATTTAGCACCCGCTGGTCTTCCTTAGCCGTTTTAAACAATCCGGAGTGAAGGGCACTATGCAAAGCCATAAAATCTACTCCATCGGCAGCTTGGCGTTCCATAACCTTGAAAAAGTCTTCAGGTTCAAGTGCTAAGGCTGAACCCTTAGTACATACAGCCTCAGCAAAGGCCTGATAAACAGGTAGTGTACCTAAAGGTAACGGTACTCTTTTTATAATTGTCCGCCTTGCCTCGTCCATATTGCCGGCTGTACTCAAATCCATGACCGCATTGGTTCCTGCCCTGATTGCCTCATCCACTTTAAATAGTTCATCAGCAAGACTATCCTCGTCTGCAGCTAGGCCAATACTAGCACTAACTTTAGTGCTTAGGCCTAGTCCAAACCCTTGAGGCTTTTGGGGCTTGTGGTGACCGTTATAGGGAATAACAATTCGTCCGGTAGCAACCCGTTCCATAAGGAGTTGGACATTCATGTGTTCGTTTCGGGCTACCAAGGTAAACAACGGGATTTCCTGACCCTTTTGGGCCATTTCCATTAACGTCAAAACAACAATCTCTCCTTTCTATATTTGAATCATTCCCTTGAAAAGAACAATCTGTAGTGAAAAAAATAAAAAAAGTCTCTAATCACAACGTGACTAGAGACTTTTCCATAATCTCATCCACACTACTCTTGGTTCTTCGACAAGGTAGGTTTGGCTTAACTACAAGGCAGGTCTCCTGGCTTACGGATCAACACTTCGAAGCACCTTCCGGGAACTAACCCGTGGTTATTTACTTCTTGCTCCCCGTTTACAGTGGCGGGACCGCGCCGGACTTACACCGACTTCCCTATTCTCCTCATGGTGAGGCACCTGTAGTTATTAAATTTTCTAAGCATAGTATAACTAATAAATGTATCATTGACAAGGCTTTTTAGTCGACAATTCTAGAAATCTCCATTACAAGCTTATCTTATTAATCATTACTCTGATGCTTCTTCTGTTTTATAGATAGAATCTTTGGAAATAATGCTGTACTCCCCGCTGCTTTGCACGATTCTAGAAACATGTCGAATTTGGTGCTTACAATCTGTACAGTAGCCAAAAGCAAAATATTTCTTCGTTTTAGTGACTTCCTTGTCTTTCTCAATAAGTTTGGAACATTGCGGACACGACATAGTCACTTTGTCGAGGAAAGCCTTCAACTCTTTAACTTTTATCTCATTTTCGATTTGGTTCTTTTCCCAGTTTATAATGGCCTTTTCAGAAAAATCAAAGACCTTTTTGAAAATCTCTGAGGTATAGAAGGCATCACTTAATGCATCGTGAAAGGGAACTGTTTTTTCAATCCCTAAGGCTTCCACAGCATTTTCTAGACTTGGTTGCATTGATAGAACCCCATGAGTCATATAGATTTGCTGAATATTAATAAATCTGTTGAAGGATAGTGCTTCAAAGCCGAAAAATTGACAATTATCTCTTAAACCTAAAATATCATCATGTCCCCAAGAGCACAAGATAGCGTCCCTTCCAAGCCATGAACTAAAGCTCCTGATTGCCTGAACGAAAGGGGTTCCTTGGCTAACCTGCCTTGTGCTGATCGTCGTTTTCTTCTTAACATAGGGGTTTATTCTCTTATAGATCACTGGCTTTACGATTAAATTAAACTCGCCAATGGTCTCCAATCGTTCGTTGAGTTTGACTGCTCCAATTTGAATGATTTCACTTTTCAAAGCGGGATTTGCACAATCACCTTCTTTGAATTTAAAAAACATATTGAATTCCAAATCAAAAACTATATAGTTCATTGTTACCTCCTCTATCACTATTTTTATTATAATCCTTCCAAAGAATAAACGCACACATATTAGTTTTTTAGTTTTATAACTTCCTTCTAAAAGTACAAACTTTTGAAGTTTGCTTGTAATACCAGGTTAATTAAAAATTAAATGAACGAAGTCTTTTTTTTGTTTTTCTGCGAATACTTAATCAAGAGGTGATATTATGTGGTTCAATAAAAGTACTGAAGATGTGCTAAAGGAATTAGCTGTAAACTCAACCACCGGGACTTTAATGGACTGGGCATTCGTTTTAGCACTATCCATTATTCCTTTAGTGATCAATGAACTTGTGAAAGCCATGCGCAGAAAATAACCTTGGACTTGGAAGCTTTTACAGCCTTTAATTCCACCGCAGTATTTGAAATTTTTCTTCTCCTGTATATTTACATCTTTTAGACATGAGAATGCTCCCCTTTCTGGTAGTAGGTTTTATTATTTAACCTGTCTACCTAGAGGGGAGCATATCAGTCTTCTTGGGGTATCTCTAATTAATATTATGTCTCATGAATTACCAAAAACTTAATTGTTGATAAGTACTGATCTTTTGGTATTGGTTGAGTAAGCGATCTAATTGCTGACTAACCTCTACAACCTCGTGATCAATGAGATTACGAGTTAGAGCAAATTTATTGAGTCTCTTACGTAGTTCCTCTATTCTTTTCAAAAGTTTCTTTTCCACGCGGATTCCTCCTGAAAATTACATTCCTCAGTAAGATTTTAATGCTTTTCTGGGGAAATGGCAAGAAGATAATATCCATTAATAGGCAGTTATTTGTCGTAATATGGTAAATATATCTTAAATGTAAAATGTTTTATATTGATGATTAGATGCTTTATTTTATTAATTTAAAATAATTACATTTTCAATAGGGAGTTTAATAAAAAAGGTAGTACCTGTGGTTCCGGTTTCGACGCATATCGTACCTCCATGACGATACACTATGTTGTAAGACACTGGCAATCCTAAACCTGTTCCATTTTCTTTCGTCGTCAAAAAAGGTTTACCTATGTTTTCAAGAACTTGTCCTGGTATGCCAGATCCCTGATCGCGAAACATTAAAACAACGTAATCCTGTTCAAGATAGGTTCTTATGGTCAAAACCCCACCTTCCAGCATAGAGTCTAAGGCATTACGGGCTAAGTTTAAGATAACTTGTCGAATTTCTTGCTCATTTAGTTTTAGATTGGGGATCTCTTCGAGTTCAACAATAATAATTAGCTCTTTCCTTAGAGCATCAGCTTGTATCATCGGTAGTAGTTTATTAATAATAGTATTAAGATTCTGCATTCTAAGATCTAGAGGATTGTTTCGACTTAACGAAAGGAACTCCGTAATAATTGAATTGCAGCGATCTAATTCTTCGATCATGAGTTGAAAATAATCCTTATACTCCAGAAGTACTGATTTCGTTCCTAGTAACTGAAGAAAACCGTGGACTGTTGTCATAGGATTCCTAATTTCATGAGCTATACTCGCAGCCATCTGGCCGATTAGATTTAAAGCATCAAGCCTTTTCATCTCTGCTTCCATTTTTTTACGTTCAGTAACATCACGATGGATACCCATGATACCGGTTATCCGATTTCGGTCATCTCTAATCGGTGAAATACTCAATGAGACGTCGATTACCTTACCATCTTTCTTTCGACGCTTCATATCATAGCCGATAATTTCTTCACCTATTTTTGCCCGCTCAAGAATTTCCTTCAATTCCGAAACACCTTCGGGCACTGACAAAAGTGTAATCTCTTGCCCTAAAGCTTCTGAAGCTGTATAGCCATACATCTTTTGCGCTGCTGGATTAATACTCGTTATTTTATAATCCAGATCAACTGTAGTAATTAAATCATTAGAGTTTCTTACTATGGCTTCAAAGGTTCGAAGTTGCTGAGAATGTGCTTTGACTGCATACAATAACGGCGTTAATTCTGGCAGAAATCCGGTATCAATCTGAACACAGTTATCTTGGAGTATTGCCTCAGCAAATGAAGTTAACTGCTTTTTAATCTCTCTGACCAGAAACCAAGTCCCTATTAGCGGGATAGCAACTATAATCAATATTTCGCTGACTTGAACTCCTAAAGTGAGACCTAAAGCAAGGCTTAGTAAAATAGTCCCAATAATTAAACGCTTAGTATTCACTGTGTTAGAGTGGTTGCGTATTATGTTCCTAAGATTCATATAAAACCTCCCTAACGCTTATCAAGCGATCTTACATTAAAAGGGAAATTTCCTAACTATCTACTACTTTGTTATCGTAAAAAGGATTATAGGGAAATACTACTTTTTAAAAATTATTATTGAACCACCTTGAACTTACTTCGTCAGACTTAAGGATATTCCTCCCTACAAGCCCAACATATTACAAGGATTATTGCAAAAATAACCTAGGAAATTTATACCACTACATTCTACCTATTTCTTTTCGGTAAGATCTTCTAACCTCACAAATTGCCGAATATTTAAAGCAACAAAAAGCTAGGGTCAGGCTATTATTCTTACCTGACCCTAGCTTGAATTTGAGCACGTTTACAGTCATACCTTTATATTCTTTCACGAAGAAGTAAAAACCTTAACTTAAGCCACTTTCCAGCTTTATTTAACTTCCACATAATGTTTGAAAAAAATCCCATTAATAACATCCCCTTTTTTTAAATTTATACTTAAGTTACCCTAATCTCTGAAAATCAGTATGTAATTTATTTCCATAGAGACAATTTTATATATTTCTATACCTACTTCTACTTCTACTTCTACAACCCTATTCGTCACATTCATAATCCCTGGACCCCTGATATGAACAGCTTAGAGGGGTTTCTTTTCTTCAAGGTAACCTTGAGGCGCTCTGAATATGTTGTCTCGTTTCATTTTTCTAAATAAAAAAATACTCACTTCGATAAACTGGAAATCTTTATACTTTCTTTATGCACTTCACTATAATCTTTACGCCTTTTATATGGGTAATTGATTTATAATAAGGCTGCATTCAGTATGAAAGATTGCTTTTGTTAGACAATAATGAGTAGTACGCGGAAATAACGAGGGTGATGATATAAATGGTAAAAGGAAAACTAACAATTTTCTTAGGTGCAGCTTCAGGGGTCGGAAAAACTTATGCAATGTTAGAATCCGCTTTAGGTCGATTGTCCGAAGGTGTAGATGTAGTTGTGGGTCTGGTAGAGACTCATGGCAGAGCAGATACCGAGGCAATGCTTAACGGCTTTACGGTCATCCCCAGGAGATCTCAAGAATATATGGATCGTATATTTTTTGAAATGGACTTAGATGCAGTCTTGACACGTCGTCCTCAGCTTGTCTTGATCGATGAACTGGCCCACACCAACGTGGATGGATCGCGACATAAAAAGCGTTACATGGATGTCAAAGAATTATTGTCAGCGGGGATTAACGTTTACACTACCTTGAATATTCAAGACTTAGAGACACTCAATGATATTGTAACCCAAATCACCGGAGTTGCCGTCCGAGAGACTGTCCCCGACCAAGTCTTAGAAATTGCGTCGCAAATTCAACTGATTGATATCCCACCGGAAGAATTAATTCAAAGGTTAAAGGATGGAAAGGTTTATGTTTCAGATCAGGAAACAGAGGGTTTAAAAGACTTCTTTCGACCTGGCAATATCAACGCTCTAAGAGAGTTGGCTCTTCTCTATACAGCGCAACGAGTGGATCGTCAGCTAGAATCCTATAGGCAAGACCATGGAATCAATGGGCCATGGCCGACGGGAGAAAAGATTTTGGTTTGTATAAGTGCCAGCCCCTTCTCAGCTCAGTTGATTCGGATTGCGAAAAGAATGACCGAGAAGGTACAAGGGCAATTATTTGCCGTGCATGTTGAAACCCTGCGCCGACTTCCCAGTAGTGAGGCTGAAAAAGACTCAATGGCCAAAAACCTCCGCTTAGCTGAAGAACTGGGTGCGGAAGTGATTGGTCTAACGGGGAATGGTGTAGCGGAAGCTATTTTAGAGTTGGCTAGGAAACGCAATGTTTCCCAGATAATTATTGGCAAACCAGCGCATACGCGCTTTTGGGAGTTAATCCATGGCTCGGTCGTAGATAAAGTGATTCGGCAAAGTCAGGGCATTAGTATTCATGTTATCCCTGGACGCCCACCAGAGGCAGGAAAAGCCCAGATTAAGGCAGTAAAAAATGGAGAAGAAGCGGGTACTAAACCACAGGGGTGGAATTCTCCGAAGATAATTCCTTATTTGGCATCCAGTCTGATGATTATTGGGATGACTTTAGTTTTCACCTTGGTACATCCGTTTTTAGGCCTGGTTAATATTTCTTTGCTCTATCTACTGCCTATTCTGATAAGTGCGGCACTCTGGGGAACCCTTCCCGCCATTGTCACAGCGATAATGGGGACCATTGCCTTTGATCTTTTTTTTGTCCCCCCATTTTTTAAATTTACCGTTGCTGATCTCCGTTATCTAATCAGCTTTGCTATCTTCATGTTGGTGGGGTTGATTACGGGAACTCTATCGGATCGGTTAAAAAAACAGGTGAATTATTCTCGGCAGCGGGAGAATAACATTTCAGCGCTTTATTCTCTAAGCCGAGATATCGCTGCAGTCGATAACCTAGATGCTGTATTAGATTGTATTGTTAGTAATGTCTCCAAAACGTTAGAGGGACAAGTTATGTTGCTTTTACCTAATGAAAAAGCTCAACTGGTACTGCGAAAGGATTCTGGGCTTATCAATTCCCTAGATAAATGTGAACTTTCAGTTGCCACCTGGGTCTATGAAAGGGGACTAAAAGCGGGTCATGGAACGGAGACCTTAGGCACTGCTAAGGCCCAATATTTGCCACTAAGCACAGAGCAGGGAACGCAAGGAGTTCTTGGGATTAACATCAATGAAAGCAACACGCAATTTGACCCTGAGCGAATTCGCTTATTAGAAGCCTTTACAGGATTGGCAGCTATGGCCATCAATCGAGTCAAATTAGCCGAACAAGCCAGAGAGTCCCTTTCGTTAGTAGAGTCTGAACGCTTACGCACGGCTCTTTTCAATTCACTTTCTCATGATTTGCGAACACCCCTGGCTTCCATAATTGGGGCCGTCACCGGTCTTTTAGAAGATAAAAATGTCATCTATAGTCCAGAGGTCCGCAAGGAGTTGCTTAAAACGATTCTCTATGGGGCGGAACGAATGAATCGATTTATTAGTAACTTATTAGATATGGCACGACTAGAAAGCGGTATGCTTAGATTAAATAAGGAATGGTGCGATCTTCAAGATATCATTGGAGTGGCGATCAATAGACTTGGAGACACCCTAACTCGACGGCCTTTGGATATCGATATACAGGAAGGCCTACCCTTGGTGCAAGCTGATGGGATTTTGATAGAGCAGGTGTTGATTAATTTGCTGGATAATGCACTTAAGTACTCAGAAGCCGCTAGCAAAATCATGATCTCGATCCGGCAACAAGGAAATCAACTGGAGATCGTGGTCGCTAATCGGGGCCATGGTATTCCTGAGGCGGATTTAAGCAAGGTCTTTGATAAGTTTTATCGACTTAGTTCCCCTTTACAAGTAAGTGGAACGGGGCTCGGTCTGGCAATATGTAAAGGACTTATTGAAGCACATGGCGGGGATATTTGGGCCGAAAATAATAAACTTGGCGGTGTAACAATTACCTTTACCTTGCCGTTAACCGACCAATTTTTGGGGATAGTGCCTGAGATGAATGAAGGAGAGTAAGATGGAAAACAAAGGTCAGCGTATTTTAATAATTGATGACGATACACAGATTCGGCGATTTTTGCGGGTGGCCCTAACCAGCCACGGCTATGTAGTAAAAGATGCTAGGACGGGTAGCGAGGGTCTCGAGGCAGTCGCGCTGTTCAGTCCGGACCTAGTAGTATTAGATTTAGGGCTACCCGATATCGATGGGCTAGATGTAGTGCGTCAGTTGCGAGAATGGACTAAGGTTCCGATTATCATTCTTTCGGTCAAGGAACAGGAGAGTGATAAAATTACAGCCTTGGACTTGGGTGCGGATGACTATGTGACGAAACCTTTTGGGATGGGGGAATTGTTAGCTCGAATTCGAGCGGCAATGCGCCACACTGTCGGGGTAGAGGAAGAGCCAGTTTTGCATTTTGAAGACTTGACCCTTGATTTATTACACCGCCGGGTCACAAGGGATGATCACGAGATTAAGCTTACCTTAACGGAATATGAGATCGTAAAAAATCTGGCGATTAACGCAGGAAAAGTTATGACCCACAGCTATTTACTTCGTACTGTATGGGGGCCTTCTTATGAGAAAGAAGTACAGTACTTACGAGTATATATTGGTCAGATAAGGAGAAAGCTGGAACGTGACCCATCCCGCCCGCGGCATATTATTACCGAACCAGG
>DOPS01000239.1:0-22554 GCA_003512645.1 Desulfosporosinus sp. | reverse complement strand
AAACTTATACTTTCTGATACGTTTAAAAAAATCTCTTTTGATTAAGACTATAGATGATTCTATTTAAACCTTAGAGGAGGAAAAAAACATGAATCGTTGGTATTTAAGGCTTTTAAGTTCAGCGGTAATAAGTATACTACTATCAACTACTCTATTCGCCTCAACTCTTATTGCCCAAACCACATTCAGTAGAACGAATATACCACCTCAAGTAAAAGTTACCGCTGCCTCTCTAAATGTCAGGTCTGGACCATCTGCAGCAAAAACAAAAGTCGGATTGCTTTACAAGAACCAAATCGTTGATTGTATTGGCAAAATGGGTTCCTGGTGGGTGATTCATTTAGAAAATGACACTGTAGGTTTAGTTTCGGGTAATTATGCCAAACCTTACTATCCACCCAACTCTGCTCCTGCTCCTGTACCTAAACCTGTTCCTACTCCTACTCCGACTCCGACTCCTGCGCCTACCCCAGTTCCTACGCCTGCACCTACTCCTGAAAAACCCACTATTGGAGTGGATGAACAAAAAATGCTCGATTTAATTAATGCCGAACGCTCAAAAGTTGGAGTAGCTCCCCTAAAAACAGATACTAAGGTAATGGAAGTCGCAAAGCTTAAAGCTGATGATATGGTAAAAAACAACTATTTTTCCCACACTTCACCTACGTATGGTTCTCCCTTTGATATGTTAAAAAAGTTTGGAGTTACTTACCAAACCGCTGGTGAGAACATCGCCGGTAACTCATCTGTTGAAGCTGCTCATAACGCTTTAATGCAATCCGAAGGACATCGGAAAAATATCTTGAATTCTAGCTATAACTATATCGGAATTGGTATTTGTCCTAGCCCAACCTATGGTAAAGTTTTTGTACAGATGTTTATTGGACGCTAATTAACGAAAATAGCGTAGAATGTGCTCTTTGTCCAGCTGCATCAAATGGGTTTTTCGATGAAAGAAGCAGTTTTGAAATTAATCAAAACTGCTTCTTTAAACGCATTATGTAATGGTATTTATATTTACATGAGCAAGACTTATGAATTCTTCAGGGTCTTGGACTAGGATGGGAAAGGTTTTATAATGGATTGGAACCACTTTCGACGGTTTTAAGAGACTATAAGTCAAATTCCTCTTGAGTCATGGTATCCTTAAGTGTAAGTTCACAACGTTCGCCAAACCTTATTGTATTATCCGTAAATCTTAAAAACTCTGGTGTTATGCAATGCCACCGGGCCTTAGATACTCCCTTGAAAGAAGCTGGAGTTTGAAAGATGTGCTTCGCAGCAGGATATTTTTTAAAATAAGAGGCTAACACCATCGCTGTTTCCTTCAGATTATTAACTAAATAAGCGTGCCCTCTTAATTGAATACCTTGAATCTTTCTAAAATCCTTGTAGTCCTCAGTGATTGACGCCGCCATCAGAGGATTTTCTCGCAGATTACAACTATGAATTGTAGTAGGTTCAGATAGGAAATAGATTTTAAATCCGCGATTAACAAAAAATACGGGGGTTGCCCACGGGGCGTCTTCTCCATAGGTCGAGAGGATTATGGTGTTATGAGTTGCTAGATAGTCAAGCATTAATTGGGCTATTTCGGTCGTCATATACTCCTCCATACTATACTTTTGTCTAGGTCAAACGAGATTCTTCCGTACTACCTCTTCCCTGCCTGTCTCAGATACGAATACCTATCTATATCTATGCCCCTTCGCAATAGCCATTCCGCCGTCTTTCCTGTAATAACCAAAGGCTTCTCGGTAAGTTCCCTTAAATTAGCTGCACCAACCATTAACATTGTGTGTCGTAAATCCTCAATAATGATGTCCACACGTTCATTAAGACATTGTTCTGAGCCTTCTGTAACTATCCTTAAGAAATGACCTGCCATACCGACTAGCTTCGCCCCTAAAGCAAGAGCACACGCGACATCACTTTCACCTGTGAAACCACCTGAGGCAACAACTACTATGGGCAAATCCATGCTTAAAGATTCTACGAGGCTAATAGCTGTAGAAATACCCACGTTCTGGAACTTTTCTCGGTAATCCCGACCTGAACGCAGATATTCTATTCTTATAAAATCAGTTCCCCCTTGACCACTGACGTCAATATACCGAACACCAACATCATAAATTTTTTTGATTGTCTCGCGGGAAAGACCAAAACCGACCTCCTTAATAATGACCGGTACCTTAGAAAGACTTACTATTTTTTGTATATTAGCTAAGGTGCCTCTGAAATTTCGGTCACCTTCAGCCATGGCGAGTTCCTGGGCGACATTTAGATGTAGCTGAACGCCGTCTGCCTCAATCATTTCGATAGCTTCTTTGACCATATCTGGTGAAGAAAGTGCACTTACATTCGCCAATAAAATACCGTCGGGGTTTTCATCCCGTGCTACTCTGTAAGTGTCTCGTACTTTAGAATCCTCTAATCCGGCAGTTTGGGACCCGATAGCCATGGCAATTCCTGCTCGGGCTGCCACCCTTGCCAAACTCCGGTTAATATATTTTACCTCAGGATGACCGCCGGTCATGGCATTAATAAGCAGAGGGGCCTTTAACTTCTTATTCAAGAAGTCAAGCGAAGTATCAACCTGTTCAAGATTTAGTTCGGGTAAAGCTTCATAAACTAAATAAATATCAGAAAAACCATTCCCTACTGTGGATTGCGGGGTTTTAAGAGCAAATTCAACATGTTCCTTTTTCCTATGTAGCCTAGATATTTTTCATCACCCCTATCCTCAGTAACAAAATTTAGAATTAATTGTAGAAGATAGATCTTGCGATAGTTTTTTTCTAACATTAAGAATCAAGCATAAAGTTCTTTATATGACTACCCTGCAGAAATATTTATTTTGCCGTTTATTTTCTTTACTTTTGAGGATATTCTTTTGGGAATAATACTCTTAAGAGTATTATTTTTCCGATCTCCTTCTTCAAGTTTGCGCCAAAGTGTTGTCCGGCCAATACTTAGTTGGCTAGCTGCTTGAGAATGATCTCCGCCAAAAGCATTTAAAGTATGTTGTATAACCTGTTTTTCGACTTTGGAAATAATACTTTTCAAGGACCCATTAACAAAAACTTTAATATGAGGACTTTTTTCAGTTTGAAGAAAAGTATAATTTTTACTTCGGCAATGTAGATCAAACATCTGTTTTCCCTTTTCACTGGCTTGATTCTCTGTCAGTCCCTTTGTAACTACAGCTACACGACGAATTACGTTCTCTAGCTCCCTAACATTTCCTGGCCAAGAATAATCTGGTCTGCTAATCACAACTGAGATAATTACTTTCTTCATTTTCAAAGACAAATCAGTATATTTATTTAAAATTTCCATTGCCAAAGCCGGGATATCCTCTTTACGCTCAAACAAAGATGGGACATTTAATTGAAGGACATCCAGTCGATAGAACAAATCATTGCGAAATTTCCCTTCGGCAATTAATTCCTGTAAATCTTTATGCGTAGCGGCAATAATACGAATATCCACCATCACTAATCGGTCACCGCCGATCCGGCGCACCTCTTTTTCCTGAATCACACGCAAAAGTTTAGCCTGTAATTCGAGCGGCATTTCCCCAATCTCATCTAAAAACATTGTCCCACCATGGGCGAGTTCAAACAGGCCTGGCTTACCCCCTTTGCGAGCACCAGTAAAGGAACCTTCAGAATAGCCAAATAACTCACTTTCTAACAATGTTGCAGGAATAGCTGCACAGTTTACTGCAATAAACATCTTTCTTTTCCTTTTAGAGATACCGTGAATACTTTGAGCAAATAACTCCTTCCCAGTACCACTTTCACCTAAGATTAAGACTGTTTCATCACAATCAGAATACCTTTTAGCTAGATCTACTGAACTACTAATAGCCCTACCATGACCTATGATATCCGCAAAGGAATATTTAGTGCCGTGGTTTTTAGTGACAAGTTCTTTCCTGATCTTCTCCTCAATATCCTGAATTACTTGTAGTGCCTGGTAGCTTGCAACAGTTCCCACTATCTGTCCATCGTTGATAATCGGAACTCGATTGACGACGACTTTAGTATCTTCCACATGAGTAACTTCTCCGATCACTGCTTGCTTAGTGGTCAATACCTCGTTAAGTTTTGTTTTATCTAAAACTTCGAAACAATTACGACCTATAACGTCTTTGGCATTAATTTTGAATATATCCTCTGCTGCACGATTATATAAGGTAATGATTCCACTTTCATCAGTTGCTACTATCCCCTCGTAGGTACAATCTAAAATAGCCTTTAATCGATAGGTTTGTTTCCTCTCAGCCTGTTGGGCCATGGCAAGTCCTTTCGCAACTTCAATAGCACTCACGAAAGACTCCTTGCTCATATTAACTGCCTCTGTCATAAATCCTAAAGCTGAAGCTACCTGACAAACAAAGCCTCCACCAATAATAATTTGATCAGTTCCCTGAATTTTTTCCAAAAGAAATTCAAGATGCTCAGCATTGTTAAATACTAATACCTTGGGTTGAAAACCAAGTATTTCCGATATTTCAGTAAAATCAATTTGCGATTTACGATAGACAAAAATCACTACATTTGTACCGTACTGTTTAACGGCTCGGGCTATAGGATAAAAAATGTCAAATTTATGTTCAGGTACAGAAACCACGGGAATGGTAGTATGATCTTTAATAAACAAAGTATTACCCTGAGTACTTACAATCGCCTTAACACCTTTTCTCTCGAAGTACTCTAAGCCGGGCAAAGAACTTTCTAAGACTCCTTCATGAACCATTAATTTAATACCTTGAACTAGTCCTATCTGACGACACAATGCAGTTAAGTGGGCGTGCGTTGAAATGACCCCTATTAAAACCTCGCTTTCCATTTGGCCCCTCCTTTTCCATCTAAACTCCACCTTATCTATAATGCTTAGGAATACCACCTTTCCTCTGCCGTATTTTAAGGCCATGCATGCCATAAGTTATGAAATTCAAAAGAAAGTACTAAACACATGGAAAAGGTCATTCATTAATCGCAATAGAGAGGCCTTCGTTAACAGGTTGTTAATAAAGAGTATCAACTAATCTATTACAAAGCTTCATTTTGGTCTGAAATATCAACTAATGTTGTTCCCCAGCGTCTTGTTAGATTATTATCAACACCGAGCAAATCAAGAATTCTGGACGTTTGATGGTTGATAATATCATCTAGCGTGACAGGATGATTGTAAAAAGCAGGCATTGGCGGCGCTATGATTGCACCCGCTCGGGTCATCTTGAGCATATTCTCCAAATGAATCTCATTAAGTGGGGTCTCCCTCGGTAAAAGTATCAAACGCTTTCTTTCCTTGAGCATTACATCAGCTGCACGAACAATCAAATTATCTGCATAACCATGGGCAATAGCAGATAGAGTCTTCATACTACAAGGGGCCACAACCATACCTTCCACACCAAAAGAACCGCTGGCAATCGGGGCGCCTTGATTCCGATAATCATAACAAAATGTTGCCATCTTTTTTACTTGTTGGGGACTATACTTTGTCTCCAAGGCAATAGTTTTTTCTGCCCAAGGACTAATGATCAAATGCACCTCATAATCACTCATTGACTTTAACACTTCAATGAGTCGAACTCCAAAGACAGCACCGGTTGCACCAGATAAAGCTATGATTATTTTTTTCATAAAAATCTCCCTTCGTTTAGATTACAACATGAACTTGGATTATGTTTATTGTTTCTAAAATGCAAATCTTATTCCATATACCCTAATTTCTTCTCAAAAGTTAGAATTCTATATTGAATGTTAGTTTATCAGCCTTAAATGGTTGATACTCCAAATTTAAATTCAAGCAAAAATAAAGCATCGTACCAATATTGAAACAATTTTTTCAATATTGGTACGGATATTTTGTTGCCTATCATTATGTTTCTATTTCTTTTTACTCCGCGAAAGCTGAGCACTAAAACATTAAATTATGTTTCAACGAAGTAAATAGCCAAACTTTTCCCTAGCTAGTTTTTCCAGTTCGAGACTTGGATAATTTACTGCGGGAAAACTTTCCTTCCATTCCCAAGGTCTAGTGGCATCAATCACAGCTCGGGAATTGGTGTTGTTTCCTTGTTCCTTGTTCTCTGGGCTAATCCGAGGATCCAACGGAGTGCTCCAGGCACGTTTAATAATATCAATGGACTCAGCAGGATCGGAGCGAGTAACCATAGCCCAAATTACAGCTTGCAAGTCAGAAGCATTAATATCTTCATCAACCACAACAATATACTTACCAGCATAGGCTCCAACGTGACACATCGCTGCGACATGACCGGCCTGACGAGCATGACCAGGGTAACGTTGTTTGATCGATATGGCTAGTAACATACGACTTCCGCCGACTTCGTGGGCCCAGGCTGCTTGAACATCGGGAATTCCAGCTTTCTCCAACTCCTCTTTTAATAAACCGGAACGCACGATCGAGCGGTAACGGCAGAGTTCATCAGGTGGTCTATTTGGGGGACTACCCAAAATAATCGGATTATTACGATGATAAATGGCTTTAACTTCGATAACTGGTTCTTCTCTTTCACCGCTGGCATAATAACCGGTCCATTCTCCGAAAGGGCCTTCCATTTTCTTGATATTTGGATAAGCGTATCCCTCGAAGACTATTTCGGCATTAGCTGGCATGGGTAGACCCGTTACTTTACCCTTAACTACTTCATAAGGTTTTCCACGGAGTGCACCGGCGATATCATACTCGCTTGTACCATAAGGAAGCTCATTACTTGCCATTAGATATAAGAGTGGATCCCCACCAACAACGATCAACACCGGACAAGGTTCATTACGGGCAAAAAATTTATCTCGATGTATACGTCCATGTTTCCCAGGGGAAATATAGAATCCTAAATGCTTAGCATCATGAACCATTACTCGGTAAGTACCTAAATTTACCCAGTTTTCATCCGGGTCAATAGTAATGTCATAGCTTCCCGTACCGATATAACGTCCACCATCACGTTCATGCCATAACGGTGTAGGGAACTTCAAAATATCTACGTCATCACCCATTATAATATTTTCTAAAACTGGACCGGATTCCACCTCTTTATAAGGTATTGGATTAAGATCTTTCATCATGCCATTAAAGGCTTCACTGACCTCAAATTTATTTAAAGAAACGGGTAAACCAAAGGTCATGTTGATACGTTTACCGCCAAAGGCATTAGTTAGCACCCTGAAACCAGGTTTTATCCCAGGTATAGTATCAAATACAACCGCTGGCGAGGGTTCAGAATGGTGTAACATTTCCGTTGCCATACCAATATCCTGCTCCCACGTTGCCCCTTCTACCACTCTCGTCTCATCGAGCTTTTCTGCTTCCTCTAGCCATTCCCGAAGATCATTGTAGGCAATTTTAGAGTATGTTTTGTTTTCTACCACATTTAACATCCTTTCCATTCTACTCAACTGTTATCTCATTGCACCCGCAATTAGGTCTTTATATTTGGTAAAAGTCTTGATCGAATTTTCGATATTTTTAGCGGCTTCTACATCTGTACTAGAATGAACCGGCTGACCGGCTTCCTCCATTTTCTTCATAAACTCAGGATCTTTAACGGCCTTCTGAAATGCATCCCGCAGAATTTTAGCGACTTCAGGCGGTATTCCCGGAGCTGCTGCAACTTGGTAATTTGCCTGAACAACATTTAATAGGGACCCATACCCTATCTCTTTGATGTTAGGGATATTAGGAAGGTCTTTATGCTTACTTGGGTAAAACACTACTACTGGGTTCAATTGTTGAGAATCAACGATAAACTTCTTTAGAGTCGGATAAGGAAACTGAACATAGTCCACATCACCACGGATCGCCGCCATGACTGCCTCTGAACTACCAGGATGGCTGATAAATTTGGCCTTTATCTCCATCTCCTGTAAAGCAATCACTGAACCTAAGCCCGCAGTCGAGGAAAGCCCAACCACACCTACTTTTACCTCCTCTTTGGAGGCCTGCATATCTTTGATGCTCTTGTACTTCGACTTAGGAGAAAGACACCCCACATAAGTTGTATCAGTGATGCTGCCAAGCCAGGTCATTTTATTCAAATCATACTCCGCACCCATGATTTGATTGACAACATTACCAGGAATATTAAAAATTCCCATGGTGTAGCCATCTGGTTTAGCACGATTTATTTCACCGATTCCGATATTCCATTCTCCGCCAGGTACATTTTTCACTATCATATTGACCTGCTTTGGCAGATACTTGGGCATATACTGTGTGAGTAAACGAGAATAGGTGTCATAGCCGCCACCCGGTGAAACAGGCACTATGAATGTAATATCTTTTGTCGGATAATCGACTGCTGGTGCAGTTGGAGTTGTTGCAGTGGGGGTTGCAGCCGTTGTTCCACAGCCTGACAACATGGATATTAACAAGATCGTAATAAGAGAAACTACTAGGATAACCTTTTTATGAAATTTCCCCTTAATCATTCTTATCCCTCCCTAACGTAATATATAACCAAACCTTTCACGATCTAACTTAGCAAGCTCTGGGCTCGAATAGTGAGATTACATGATCAATTTATCTAATCCATAACTCTCCAGATCTGCTAAAACCTTCGCCCTATGTTCCATAGGAGGTATCGCGAGTGGTGGATAACTATGTTTCTTTGTTGCATCAATGATAATCTTGGAACCAACAGATCTCTTTTGGGTTAGTTGAGCTTCCTCAGCCGGTGCAGCAGAGGGATCTAGGCGTACTGATGCGGTATCAGCAACAAGCATGCAATCTTTAGCAGGCTGACAACGGAAAGACATAGCCCAATCAACCGCAAAATCATCCCAAATATCAATGTCATCATCCACAATTACTGTAAACTTACCCAGGGTTGGGTCAATCGCCCACGCTCCCCAAGCGACTTGTTTTGATAGTCCAGCTGATCCGTCTTGGCTGATAGAAATGAGCAAGTAAGCAGCTGCCCCTCCGCTTTCCTTCAAGCGAAGATCGGTTACAGGCAAATGAAAATCGTCCCTTAATCCTTTAAATAAGCCAGCCTCTCGTCCCACACTCCGTATCAAACTACTTTCACTCGGAGGCATTTGACTTATAAACGCTTGGTATATAGGATTATTTCGGTAAGTAATGGCCTTGATGTTTACTTCATAAGCATCACCATCAGGTCCCATATAGCCTGTATATTCTCCAAAGGGTCCCTCGTGTTTGAGAGTGTTAGCGTCAATTTCACCTTCAATTACGATTTCAGCTGATGCAGGAACCTCCAGATCACAGGTTTCACACTTCACAACCTCTACAGCTTGCCCACGCAGACCACCAGCCACAGCATATTCGCTTAAACCATACATAATTCTAGCGACCGAACACAGACCAATTGTCGGATCCGTACCCAAAACGATCGCTACTGGAGTTGGTTTTCCCAAACGTTTGTTCTTTTCAACGTGCTTTCGGGCATGTTGGTGAAAGTTAACCATACAACCAACTCGGTCTTTAGCCTTGACTTGAACACGATACGTCCCAACATTAATGACTCCGGTCTCTGGATCTTTGGTTACCACATAAGGAGAGGTGAGATAAGGTCCTGGATCTTCCCCCACCGTCCAGATAGGTACCGGGAACTTACCCATGTCAATCTCTTGACCTTTAAGAATATTTTCTTTACACGAACCCGTACTAACTAGAACAGGGTCAATCGGATAATTTTGAGCTTCTGTCCAACGCTTGCTAATATTATTGATTTGTGTTTCAAGGGCTAAAGCATAGACTGAACGAGATGCTCCTAAAATACCAGCTACTACAGGAACACTAGATCCTTTAACTTTTTCGAACATGATCGCCGGACGACGCGAAGCAGGGACTTTTTGAAAGAGTACCCTAGCTGTTGCTGCAATTTCCCAGTCTTTATCAACCTCCTTACTTACCTTATGTAACAACCCATTTTCTTCAAGCGCCATTAGATATTCACGTAAATCGTTATAGGGCATTGAGTTACCTCCTTGTAAGATTTAAGCTTTCTATATTAATATATAATATCTTAAATTTTTTGTATATTTTAAATATTTAATTTATTCATTTAAAGAATCAATAGATAGTTCTTAACTTAAACCTTTAACAGACTATTTATTAACAGAAATCTCTTCTTTTTTATCAAATAAAACAGCCCTTTCGGACTGTTTTATTTGATAAGTCGCGATAAAATCAAGCAACACTTTCGTTTCGCCCTTGATGTAAATGAAATTATTTACACTTCATAGTAATTCTAACTTCTGGACAATACCATGGTAATTCGTCAGGATTTTTATCCTCTTTCAAATCATCTTTAATTAAATTTGGTAAGATAAATGTTTGATGAGTACCTTTATTCTCAATAAATACTATAGTCTTTCCTTCAGGAATTTCCTTTCCACTAATCGCTTTGACAGCCTTTACAGGATCTTCAATGCAAAGTTGACGAAACTCCAGATCCACCCTTGCCTTTTCCATAATTTCAGACAAAGTGTCAACTACCTCATCTTGTGTCCAGTCGCTCATGTTTATCCTCCCTTTATTCTTATTCATTTAAGCAATTTTGTTACTACGAAATTTATTCTCTTTTGAAGTAAACCTTTATTTTACCCAGAAAATAACTGTTTGGTATATCAACCTATCCTATTAACTTAGTGGTTAACACTCGACTTATCCCAAACACTATTAATTCCAGTACGTTCAATTGTTTCTGAAGCTGAAAAAAAAGCACTAATTTCCGGAGAATTTAGTTTGTTTTTTTCACACGCAGCGATAACACTACTCACGAGTTTACCAGCCCCAAGGATCTTGATAGTTTTTAGAGATCCTTGGTTAATTTCATTTCTTACTGAACTCAGCGGTAAAATGGCTACACCAACACCCTCTAGAATCATTCCTTTGATTGCCATGTAATAATCGTTTTCACTAATTATATCAGGATACACTCCTTTACTAGTAAATAAGTTCATCATCCATCGACCAAAGGCTGAAGTAGTAGCATGTGCAACCATCTTTATTCCATTCAGATCTTTAATGTTTACCGTATCAAAATTAGCAAAGGGATCGTTTGGGGTAACGACTAAAACTAGTTCTTCTTCAAATAGACGCTTGCAATACAGATTAAATTTTGGCATAGGGGTGCGGATTAAACCTATATGAACCTCCCCCGATAATAATTTATCAATAACTGAGTTAGAGCGGGCAGTGATAACGTTAATCCTAATATTGGGCCATTTTTGGTTCATAATTGAGACCAGTCGGGGAATTTCATGTGTGTTTATGGTATGGTTAGCAGCAATATTTAACTTGCGTATTCCTGATGTCGCATCTGCTTCCAGCTTTTGTTTTCCTAATTCTAATATGCCTAAGGCCTGTTCGACATAGGGCAGTAATTCACTGCCCGAAGAACTTAATTCTACTTTCCGTGACGTTCTAATAAAAAGATATTGCCCTAACTCTTTTTCCAAAGACTGGACTCTTATGGTAATCGTTGATTGTGTAATGTGGAGCATCGCTGCGGCTTTACTAAAGCTTTGCAACTTTGCTACTTGCAGGAAAGCTTCAAGGTTATGCAGTTCCATGCATGAAACGCCTTCTTTCGATTCCAGCCAGTGAATTACAGTTTCGTTTTCTGATCCACCTTACCAGAGGCTACTGCCAAAATCGACTCCTCAATCTTCTTATACCCCGTACAACGGCAAAGGTTACCAGCGATGGCTTCTCGCACCTCGTCCAACGTTGGTGCCCCTTTATTGTCCAAAAGTACCTTAGCGGACATTAGCCATCCCGGTGTGCAAAAGCCACACTGGATTGCACCGTGTTCGACAGCGGACTTTTGGAGAGGATGAAGCTCTCCGTTTTGAGACAATCCTTCGATCGTTACGATCTCCCTTCCCTCGCATCTGATAGCTAAGGTCATGCAACTTAAAGCGGGTTCTCCATCGATAATCACGGTACAAGCCCCACAGACTCCCGAATCGCAGCCCTTCTTAGATCCTTGCAGACCAAGTTGTTCCCTTAAAACGTCGAGCAAGGTCCGATTGGCAGTAACCGTTACTTGATATTTATTTCCATTCACGTTAAGAATAAGGGCTCTATCCATTCCTAACCTCCTTAGCGTTCTGCAAGCTGAAGGGCTTGCTCCAGGGCCGATTGAACATAAACTTTAACCATGTCTTTGCGATATTTAGGAGTAAAATCACGCAGGTTGTTTAATGGGCGAGCGATAGTATAAGCCTTCTGGACGAGAAATTCTATTTCTTCATCCCCGAAGAGGCCCTCTCTGCTGATTTCCTCGATTAAGAGCGGTCTTTTATCGACTCCCGTCAATCCAACAGATACTTTCTGTCCTGCTCCAGCCTGTGTCGCACTGACCGCTACACCTAGAGCTGGGTAATCAATCGTTTTGCGCACTCGCAACTTAAGATAAATATTTTGGCTTTTAGGACCTTGTAAAGGAACAATGATTTGAGTCACTAGTTGTCCTGGCCGCAGGGTCTGAGGCTGCTTACCGTTGCCAGTATATAAATCTTTGAGTGGAATTATCTTCTCTCCTATAGAGTCAACAACTTTGACCTGCGCTCCTAAAACCAATAAAATTGGGGCTAAATCACTGCAATAGGTCGCCCAGCACTCTTTACTCCCCTTAACGGTATGGCAGACGTCGCCACCGGCTTTATGACAACGCTCTAGACCATGTTTGGATCCGACTGACTGGTTGTAGTATAGACAAAGACAATCTTGACAGAGGTTGCCTCCAACAGTTCCCATCGCTTGGATTTGGGCAGTGGCAACCTTAAGTGCTGCACGTGCCAACGCTGGGTAATTTCTCTTTACCGTTGGTTCAGAAGCCAAATGTCGAAGTGTTACGAGGGCTCCAATTTGCAGTTCTCCCTGAACACCATAGCTTATTGCTGTAAGGTCAGGTATAGCTCGCAGATCTACTAGGCATTCCGGTACTTTAAGCCTTTCTTTCATAGGAAGCATTAAGTCTGTTCCTCCAGCAATGGCCAAGGCTTTGCCGTCCATTTCCTCCAGTAGGACACAGGCCTCAATGAGTGACCTTGGGACTTGATAATCAAACTTTGCTAGTTTCATACTATTTATCACCCCCATCTTGTAGCTTTAAAGCTGCCAAAACCTTGTCAGGAGTGATAGGCAAGCTCTTGATGCGGATGCCGACGGCATCATAAATCGCGTTAGCCAAAGCAGGAGGTACCGGCACATTGGTAGTTTCTCCAACCCCTTTGGCACCGAAAGGTCCTTCTCTATGCTCTTGTTCCACCACGATGGGTACAACCTCCGGCATATCTAAAGCGGAAGGCAACTTATAATATAAAAACGAGGGATTAAGGACATGACCACCTTTGAATGCATAATCTTCATAGGCTGCAAAACCGACGCCCATAGAGACTCCCCCAACAATCTGGTCGGCAACATTTTCAGGGTGAATAGCCTTACCAGAGTCATGAGCAGCATAGATTTTCAGAATTTTAACCTGCCCTGTTTTCCGGTCTACCTCTACCTCAACCCCGTTAGCTCCCAGTAACCAAAAAACACAATAAGCGGAATAGAAATCCTCCCTTTTGTCATCTGGCATTTCTGGAATATAATATCCCCGGCCGAGAATTGTCCCACTAGCGCTGCAAGTTTTGCCAAATATTGTTGAAATGGGCAAAGCCACCTCCGGCTTTCCTTTGAGAGCTACGATACCTCGTGTGATCTCAAGATTTAACGGGTCAACACCAAGTACTTTAGCACCGAGTTGCAATACTTGCTGACGAGCATCGCTTGCTGCCATCTTTACGGCATTGCCCATATGAAACGTTGAGCGGCTGGATGTAGTCGAGGCATCATAGGGAGTAAATGCCGTATCTGGGGTATGCTTCCTTACAGACTCAAGTGAGACGCCTAGTTCTTCAGCGACAATCTGGCGAAGAATTGTCTCGGACCCTTGACCAACTTCCGTAGTACTGCTTAGAACATCAACTGTACCATCTTCATTAACTTTTACAAAGGCAGCTGAACCGAAAGGAGTTTTAACGGCTCTCTCCATACATGCAATACCTCGTCCTTGATCTTTACCCAAGGGTTTCTCTCCCCAAGCCATGCTCTTGGCGACTTCTTGAAGACACTTTTTAAGACCCTCGGCATGTAAAATCTGTCGGGTGGCAGTATGGGTATCACCGTCCTCATAAGCGTGGCGAAGCCTTATTTCTAAGGGATCAATCCCTAATTTGGCCGCAATAATATCCATTTGGGATTCATAGGCCCAAGACAACTGCGGACCCGAATAACCTCGCATAGCCCCTGCTAGCAAGGTATTAGTGTACATTAAGTAAACGTCAATTTTTACATTTGGGATTTTATAAGGACCAGCCGCCGACATTCCGCCAAACAGGGAAACACTTGGCCCTTTTTCGGCATAGGCCCCGGTAGCTAAATAGGTTGTTACCTGACGAGCCATAATCGTTCCGTCCTTTTTAACACCGGTTTTCATCTTCGTGACCGACGGATGACGCACCAACGCCGAGCAGAATTCTTCCTCTCGGGTATACATCACCATGATCGGGACGTTTCTGATCTTCCAAGCCAAGGCAATAACAATAGCTTCAGCTCTCAAGCCACCTTTGCCCCCAAAATTACCTCCTGTGTACGGCGCACTGATCACGCGCACTTTTGTTAAGGGAAGGTGTAAGGAATTTGCTATCTCGATTCGGGCACGATAGGGTGAATCATTATTCGTCCATAGTACGAAATTATCGTCATCATTTATTTGGCAAACAGAACCATGAGGTTCTATAGTGCAGTGCTGCACTGTTTGGGTGGTAAAGGTGTCTTCAAAAATGTAGTCAGACTCCTTAAACCCACGTTCGACGTCCCCTATGTCAAAATTAACATGATTACAAATATTTGTCTTTGGGACTGGTTTCACCAATTTTTTATGTTCGTAGGCTTCTTCATGAATTAGAATCGCGTCAGGCATAGCGGCTTTTTCAGCGTCAAATAAGCTAGGCAACTCCTCATACTCAACCTTAATTAGGGCCAACGCCTTTTCAGCAGTCACTTCGTCAATGGCCGCTACCACAACCACAGCTTCCCCTACATAACGGACCTTACCCTTAGCCAGATACGGCTCGTCCAGACAAGATTCGCCATGTAGAAAAGGCAAGTCTGCCCCGGTGACTATTCCCTTCACGCCTGGCAATTTCGCAGCTTCAGAAGTATCAATATGAATGATCTTGGCGTGCGCATAACTACTTCGCAAAACCTTGCCATAAAGTAGACCCAGGAACTTCATATCTTCTAAATAGATACTTCTCCCTTTTACCTTTTCCCAAGCGTCGGAACGAAGTGGTGAGCTTCCCACAATTTCATAGTCCTTCTCCTTGTTGATATTTGTACTATTAAGCATACTTCCTCCCTTCTAATCTGTACCTGCCACCGCTAAAGACGCAGAAAACTAGATAAGTTAATTTTATGACTAATTATTTGAAAAATCCTAACTCGTGTATTCATGTATTTGCATTCATCGGATAATCAAGTTTTAATTAATCCTCTCATTCAATACTCTAAAATGAATTCTAGACAGCTCCGCATATTCACGGGGAGTATGCCCTACCTTTTTCTTAAATAGAGTCATAAAATTCGAACTATCTTGATAACCAACTCGTTCGGCAATTTCTCCAATCGTATAATCTGTAGTACAAATTAATTTTTTTGCTTCCTCAATTCTAGTTAATGTAATGTAATTATAAATAGTTAAATCAGTAAGCTTTATAAACAAACGACATATATAAAAAGGACTAAAGTTTACTAAACGGGCTAAATCATTTAACTGAATGTGTTGGTTATAATTTTGATGAATATGCACTTTTACTGCTTCGACCGCTCGGAAAGCTGACTCATTATAATGGAGGGTTACACGATCTAAGAGTTCCTTAATAATACGGTGCACAAAAGCACGGACAAGGTCGCTGGACTCTAAGAGGCGAACTTCACTACTTAGGATCGTTAAATTATTTAGAATATCCTCGGACGGAATACCAAGTTGCATAGTTTTGCGAGTAAAGACAGTTATCAGTTTTAGAGCATAGGCTTTAAGATAGTCTAAATCTTTTACTTCCTCATTAATTTCTGCGAGTAATTTGTTTAATATAGAGACTGTAGTCTGAAAATCCCCACCCAGAAGAGAAACCAAGGCATTCCTTTCTGTTTGGATCCATAGCTTACCTTTGGGAACTATCACCGCTTCACTGCTTTCTAAGGCAATCTTCTCAAGTCCATTTACTTTAATGAAATTAATACTTTTTCGCTTGGCATATTGCCCCGGTGTAATTCCTTCCAAACATTTAAAAACTCTAATAAAGTAACTTGAATCCCGGAAGCCAAGTTGGAGAGCAATAGCAGCTATAGAAAAGTTTGTACCAACAAGCATTTTTTTGGCCTCATTGATTTTGATCTTAATCAAATATTCGTGAAAACTTAATCCAAACTCCTTTGACAAGATTTCACGCAAAAGCGCTTCATCAACGTGTACAGCTTCTGCAACATCTTTGATTATTAAATTCCTATGGAAATGAGCTTGAATATACCTTTTAGCTTTTATGGACAACACGCTCGTGTCTATCTCTATCTCTGTCTTATAATTTACCAATCGCAGAACCATACTGATATGGTCTTTAAATAACTCCCGCAAATGGTCAATCTCTAAAGGCCCATCTCCCTTTTCCGCTAAATCAATAATTTCCAACAGAGAATTAATACCTGGCAATACAGTTCTTAAAGGTGCTCCAAGTTGCCAAGCCTTATGATAAATTACGGCAATTGCATTAATTAGCCACGACCTAAGCAGTGGCATATTACTATTTGAATGAATAACTAGTTCATTAAAGGTATCTGAAACGGCAACTTCAATAAGCTCAGATTTTCCAGCAAATAAATACTTTCGTAAACGATATTCAAAATCTACTGGATAGCCATAAGGATAGTAGGTACACGGACTCTTTTTATTGTGTTTTGTCATATTGGTCTCCTTCTTACCAAAACCAAAAAACATAACCAAATATTAACTCTATTACTAATTACAAGCAATAAACATTCCAGTTATTATGGACTTGCTCTGAAACGTCTGGATGTTAAGCTGAATTGTTGATATTAATAAGTCAAAGGTAACGTGAGGTTTAATTTCAGTAGCGAAATAAAATCCGTAGTCTATTTTACTTGCCAATCATGAAACTAGGCGTTTCAACTTAGAAACACTTAGCTGGCCTACTTTAACAATTCTACCTAAGACAGACGTTTTTTCACTATATCTTCAAATTGTTAACACAAGTATAGTTTATAGTCCCTGTAAGTGCCCAAATTAACCCCGTTCTCATCTGGATCAATCGTTATAATTAAATAAATATAATCTCTGGAAATAAATACAAAAACGAAACATTACGTTCCATAAATGTAAGGCAATTTTTTCTTAACTTTTGAAACCTTTCACTAACTCTTGAAACCTTTCACTAACTCTTGAAGCATCCCTGCCAAAATCGCCAAGTCCTGAGCTGATTTGGCAACTCCTTCCATGGAAGCAGTCTGTTCTTCAGCAATTCCTGTTACCTCTTGACTAGAAGCGGCAGTCTTATCTGCAACATCAGCTATGTTTTCAATCGATATAATAACTTTATTACTACCAACAGTTAATTCTTGGGCAATATCAGCAACTTCCTTAATTTCTTCTACTACCCCGTTAAGTTCATCCGCAATAACCTTAAAGGAGTCACCTACCTGCTTTACAGCTACTACTCCTAAAGCAACCTCTTTTGAACCAAGCTCAATTACATTTACCGCTAAATTCGTTTCTTTTTGAATACTGTTAATGAGTTCAGATATGCTTTGGGCAGATATTACCGATTGTTCAGCAAGCTTCCTAACTTCCTCAGCTACTACGGCAAATCCTCTGCCATTTTCTCCCGCTCTTGCCGCTTCTATAGCAGCATTTAATGCTAATAAGTTTGTTTGATCTGCAATCCCTTTGATTACATCTATTATTTGGCCAATTTTTTCCATTTCTTGTACTAAGCCTTTAATTACACTTGCGGTTTCGGATGATACCCGATTAATTTGTTCTATTCTATCAACTGCATTATTAGCCTCTTTTAGACCCTGGTTTGCGATCATCGAAACTTTTATACTTGATTCAGTAACCGATCTCGAGTTTTTGGCCACTTGCTGAACATTTGCTGACATTTCATTAACAACTGTTCTAGCGTGTTGGACCTCTTGGGATTGATTATCCGCCCCCGTTGCCAAATAGCCAATCGTCGTTGCTACATGCTCTGTAGCGGAAGTAGTTTCTTCGGAAGATGCCGACAATTCCTCACTTGATGCAGCAAGTTCATGGGAGGATTCCACGACTTTCTGTACTATAGTCCGTAAATTTTCAACCATTTTATTAATCATACCCGCCATTAAACCAATTTCATCTTTCGTAGTAATCCTAAGTTCTGCTACTGTTAGATCTCCATCGGCGACTTTGCCGATAGCTAGTGATATTACTTTGATAGTTTCAGTAATATTTTTAGAAATAATAAGAGCAATACCGATCCCCAATAAAATTGCAATCAACATAATAGCTATTACAATATATTGACCAGTTGTTTCAAGATTAACAGTATTTTCTACTGCTTTAATTCCATTGCTCTTATTTAAATTCACTAAAAAGTTTATATTTTCTTTGAAACCATCATATGCTATTCTATAGGAGTTATAGTGCATTAAAGCCTCATCTGCTTTATTATCTTTAACAAGTTGAATAATATCTTTAGTACCCTTTAAATAGTCAGCATATTCGATAGTAAATTTATCCCAATTCCGGCTTTGCTCGACTGAGCTAATTGTCGCCTCAAACTTATCCATGTTCTCTTTAACATCATTTATAGATTTATCTATATCTGATTTTGCTTCTTCTCGTGTTCCAATTAAGGTTATGTATCTTAATTGATTCCATCTTAGTTCGGCAAGACTAGCATCTACTTGACTAATATAACCCAGAGAAGGTAACAAATTAGTTGTAATAGAACTGACAACTACACTTATATTTCTTGCCACTATAATTCCGGTAAAACCTATTCCCGCCGTCAAGAGCAGAACAATAAAAAATGCCCCTAATAACTTTGTTTTAAGTTTCAAATTAATTCCACCTTTATCTGTACTAATTTTAGAAAGCATAGGTTTGTGCTACGGCAATAAAATAGATTCTTTCAACTCATTTTTAGTCCATATCTCTTTTTCTATTAACAGCCGGACTAATAGCTTCTGCCCCCAACTCCCGTTTGGCATATTGTACGCCAGCTCCGAGAAACAAATACAGCGCTCCGCTTAAGACAAATGCCCAATTAACTCCCAAAAGACTTGCCGCAAACCCTAACAACAACGCCCCTAAAGCGGTAACAGCCTTATTCATCAGATAAATACCCATAACTCGACCCATATAGTCTGGGGCCGTTGTAAGTTGCATTGCTGTAACAACACTATTGTTATAAGTCACTGTCGCAAATCCCAGTAATAACATCATAAAAAGAGCAAGTGTGGGATAACTCGTTAAACCGAAGAATAAGAAGGCACTACCTTGTAGAACGGCAAGTAAAATGGTGATCGTTTTCCCGACATTACTGCGTATTGCTGCGCTATTCATGGCCCCTAAAACACCGCCAATACCAAAGGCAGCAGTTAATAGTCCATAAAACTGAGGACCTTTACGGAGTATGGTATCCACATACGCTACCAATAAGCTGGTAAAAGGCATGATAAGTAAAGAAGAGATCATACCAAGATAAATTAACATTCTTAACTGATTATTATGCCAAATGTACAGGTAACCTTTGATCAGGTCTTCTTTGAAACTAGCATCCTCTTGATTTAATTCATTTTTAAATAGCGGCGATATCTTCATTAACATAACGGCAATTACAATGACTAGAAATGTAAACGTATTAATAAACATAAGTCCGGCAACACCGGTGAGTGGAATAAGAATACCGCCTAAAGCTGGTCCTACAATTCTAGCCAGATTGTTTCCAGTTGCATTTAAAGAAATAGCACTGGGAATATTTATACGTGGGACTAATTCCTGTAACAAAGCCTGCCTAGTCGTTTGATTAATAATTTGTGTTGTTTCTAAGGAAAAAATAAAAAACAGCACCAACAAATAACTAATATTTTCAGTCACTACTGCAATACTAAAACTTAAAGCAAATAGAAGAGCCACAAATTGAGTTACTCCTAATAAACGACGTCGGTTATACTTATCCACGAGCGGCCCGCCAAGAAATCCGAAAAGCAAGCGGGGAGCCATGCCCACGAATGCTGCTAGGCCTAAAGCAGTAACAGAACCAGTTATTTGCCAGACTAACCAGTTTTGGGCAACGAGTTGCATATGGTCGCCAAACTGGGAAGATGCATTACCTAATAAAAGCAACCGATAATTCCTAAAATGAAAAGCAGACCAAGGCATTGACTTAGGAATGCCGATTTTCAGTTTCATTGGCAATACTCTCCTCTTCCGAATAAAGCACTTTCGATCTTAATTGTATAACGTGCTAAATTCATCTGATTGAATTACCTTTCACCTTTCAACAGTGGTTCTATCAAGTAGCTTGGAAGTCTAATATAGAAAAAATACCCCCCGCATTTTGCTACGGGAGATCTAAGAGCTACGCATTTATTTATCTACTTGCTTATCTTTTTAAGATATTTTTCTACAATGGATGCATCCAATACAACATTTGGATCATATTCCGGTGCATCTTCAAGCTGTTCCAAATCATTGAGTCCACAATATTTATAAATTCGGTTGATTGCTGAAATTAAACGGACCGGTTTATTCGGGTCAGCATTAAAATGTTGGTGAATTGTATTAGGTGGCGTATAAATCACATCTCCCGCCTGCCAATCGTACCGTTTCACCTCGACCTGCAGCTTCCAATGATAAGTGTCGGTAATCTCCACATCACAATCCTGATGCAGATCGTAGCCCTTTCCCTCCAGAACATATAAACATTCTTCTGCCAAGTGACGATGTTTTCCCGAACGGCTGCCCGGCGGTATAATCTGCATATACGCATCAACAGTCTCCATCCGAGTATTCATCTGTTCATTTAAAAGGTGCTTTAACAATCCTTGGCGTGCCATTTCCCACGGCATTTCACTAGGTTTTACGATTTTCTTCCGTTTTGCATCCTGAACTGGCTTAGCTGTTGCATCATCCAATAGATCCTGATAAAAATTCTCCGATATGTTGCCTTGCTGCCATACTTTTGATTCATCCCATGACATAGTTATATCCTCCTTCCAAAATTTTATTTTTCGTCTTCTTCTCTGGCCTCGAAGCCTACACCTTCCGGAGTAGCCTCTGTTGCTCGAGGTTCAACAGTCTTCTGGAACAGCATATTCATAAACATATACATTGGCTTGGTCTTAATGACTAGGGCGCGAGCTGGTTTATGAGGGTTAGCATTAAAGTGTTGATGTACACAGTTGTTATGAACAATTGCCACATCCCCAGCTTCCCAAGCATAGCGAATTCCATCATGAATCTCGTAACCTGTTCCATCAAGAATATAAAAGGCCGCTTCGTTTACATGCCCATGTTTCTGAGATTTGCCCCCTGGACCATACTCTTCGAGATGAATATGGAACATTTGTGAGATGCCATCTTTCGGTTCCACGTAATGTTTACTGAACGCTTGAGGACCATCGTTGAATTTAATCTCATTTCCTCTCAATACGCGCGGCTGTGAGCGTAATCGTTCTAACTCTTGTTGCAAATTGTATTCACCAGAAATTCCTCTGACGAAAATACGATCCTTCTTACTGTGATAATGTGATTCTATACCCATATTTCTATCTCCTTCCGTAAACCCAAAAAGCCTATATTAAAAATCAACTAATTCCTAAATGTTTAGTATCCTCCCTTTCGTCAGATACCCAAATTTCAACCCTTAAATTCCGGGGCGTTCTCTAACTGCTCAAACCAGTCAAATCCCATGGCTTTGACGATCCTGCTGGTGCAAGAGACAAAACGAGCAGGGTTAGCTGAATCGGCATTAAAATGCTGATGATTGGTGTAGGGTGGAATATAGATAAAATCTCCTGCTTCCCACTCACATTTTTGTGGTTCAGTTTCCCAATCCCAGATATAATCATCTGCGCAGTCAAACTTAACATCCCAATGCAAATCGTAGCCTTTACCTTCAAGTACAAAGAGTATCTCCTCAGATAAGTGACGGTGTTTCCCAGATTGACCGGAAGGCTCTAGGTCTTGTTGATAGATATCGAGACAATACTCCTTAGTATCCATTGTGTCGTTCACCAAATGTTTGATTCGACCCTGAGGACTATCTTCCCATAACATCTCTTGGGATTTTACAATGGTCTTTTGTTTGGCATACATTTTTTTAAACTCTCGGGACTGCATTAAAGAATCTTTATAATAGGTGCCTTTTGCTTGTTCAGTCATTTTGCTCCTCCTCTTTAATACATAGACTCTCGGCATTCGCCGAG
>DOPS01000126.1:0-6339 GCA_003512645.1 Desulfosporosinus sp. | reverse complement strand
AACGTGCTGCCACGCACGCACTATGAATGAATCCGAATCCCTAATGTTGCCATCGGCCTTCCTCTTTTTCGATTGTCCGGCCTTACCTGTCTTTACGACAAGAGCCATCAGGGTACCTCCCAAGTTCCTGACACCTCTCTCCATACATGCCACGTTCTCTGACCCCGACAGACCCTCCGAAACCTTGCCATTAGTCGGTTTCTTTGCTTGGACTTCCGTGACGTTAACCACGTCGTCATCTGCTCTTCGTCTGTTTCCAGACACACTATGACGGGGCTGAATATGCTTCAGGAGTTACGGTTCTCCCTGTGGCCTATATAGTTCTCTGTGTACGCTTCGCCTTAGTGTTTCCAGTTTCGACGCAACACTCGATATGGGTGGTTGGCTAGACCTTACCCAGCAAGGACTTTCACCTTGTAAGAAGTGCCAAGCTTCGCTTGGCGCACTAACGTTCTGAGCATTCACGATGCGTCCCAACCACATTCATATTGGCAAAATGTCGTGAATGCTCTGTTGTGAGATGCCCAGCTGCAACAGCTTTAGGATTATCCAAATATTGTTTAATCCTCATAGACGAAGTATTGGTTGAAAAGTATATGTACTTTATGCCCTCTCTCTTCCGTGGAGGAAGCATTGCTTTCGTGTTCGGAAACCCTTCACTATTCAATAGATCTAATAATTGAGACACTTACTTTGTCTATTGCGTTAAGAAGCAATTTCCTTTCTCTTGTCGATAATTAATATAGCGTAAATTGGGTTGTCTTTTGAAAAACCATTCAAATCTCCGGGGCATGTTGTTCGTTATCTTGGACGCTATACCCACAGAGTAGCGATCAGCAATTCTAGAATTCAAGCCTTTGACAGTCAGTCCGTGAGTTTTGAATGGCGAGATTATAAGGACGGTAATAAATCGAACGTAGTAATAAGGTTATGGTTACTTCACTTATTTACATAAAACGTCATAACACACTCCTGACTCATCTAGCTGTATCACTACGAAAAGAAACCATCAATATTACAGGTTTTGTGACTAAAACGTTATCGTTATACCTACAGCCAAATTTCTTTTAGGACAAACTTCGTCATCAGGAGTCAAATCCCTTCTATTGACTGTAATTTATTAACACTATTACTGTATTTTTGCTATTCATACAACTGTGTAATTTGTAACAAAATTTTAAAGGCTAGGGGTTCTACTTCCCTAGCCTTTAATTGTTTTCTTTTTCGAAAGAGCATTGATTGAAATCAATTACAACTATACAAAGGTTCCCACCAGTAGTTTGTATTCCTGTGTAAAGGCTACAAGGATCCCTTGATCGGGCAAATTTACATCCATCTCATTTCAATTCTTACCTCTGACACATCGAACAATAAACCGTTGTCCGCCCAGCGAGTCGAATGCGTTCTAACGTCTGCCCACAGACTTTGCAGGGTTCCCCACCCCGTCCGTACACTTGTAAGGCTTGTTCAAAGGATCCTTTATCCCCATTGGCATCCCGGTAATCCCGAAGGATGTGCCCTGGGCATCGATTCCTGCTTGAATCAAACAACAAATTAATACTAATCTTCAGCAAACTTTCAGTTTAGTTTCAGCCATGTTTCAGATTTGTATAGTAAAGTAGCTTAAGCCTAATAAATTTGCGGAGGTTTTAATTAATGAACATATCTTCAGTTTCTTCAACATCTAACAGTTCTTATACCTTAGGAAATGATAGTGATGTAAAACAACTTTTAAGTCGAATAAAACTACTTCAGAGCCAAATCGAAACTGAGACTCAAAGTAAAGATGATAAGAAAACAAAACAGGAAACAATTCAATTATTACAAGCTCAGATAGTACAAATTCAAGCCCAAATACAAGCAAAGAAGTCCAACCAAAGTAGTACTAGTACACAAGAAACAAAGACTGCGACTATTTCAAGCGATAACATACTTGATATTCAAGCTTAACTTCCAAGTTTGGCTGTGATCGATTTGTACGGAACTCCTTCCTCCAAATGAAGTCGAATAGCCTCAATTTGATTTCCATATGGTACCTTTTTTGTTGCTCGCCTATTTTTCAACTAAAATTCCCTCCCATGGTGATTGAAATATCATTCTAGCATGGGAGGGAATTTTAGTGTTTTTGTCTGGGATATAGGTCTCACTTCAAACTGTAATAATAGCAACACATTTTTCATATTTTTTCTCCTTGTTGATTTCTTAGTTACGGTAGAGAGGCCGGTTACCCGACATCCTTATGCAATTCCAATTATTTGAGCAACCAACCGCCTTTATAAACTTTCTACTTTTTTCCTAAATACTCCTCCAAAAATTAGTCTTATTTTTTGAACCATTTCTATTAATATAAAAATGGACAACGCTGAACAACCATGCAAAATTAGTTCACATATGAAAAGAACGATTTAATAAGCCTAAGTGGCAAAGGAAGCGATTAATAACCAAGTTATTGTGATTGACTACTGTACTAATGATTGGTACAATTTATGATGATACTACTTCAGTAGTTACATGGATAGAATCAACTATTTTGAATAGAAAGGAGCTTAAGCAATGGATCGAGACTTAAGCGAGATCCTTCAACGATTCGGGTTTACTCAATACGAATCCAAAGCGTATCAAGCTCTTGTAAGAAGTGGATCTTCCCATGCCTCCTCGGTTAGTAAAGTATCCGGTATTCCCAGAGCTAGAATTTATGATACCTTAGAATCTTTGGTTGAGCAGGGAATAGTGATGATTGAAGAAAATGCTGAAGGGTTAAAAACCTACACAGGTTTGCCAGTAAGCGTCTTTCTCGAAAAAATGCGAAATAGCTGGCTAACCGATTTCTCTCTTGCCGAAAAAGAGTTAAAAGCGATTGAGAACCAAGGAGAAAAGCAGGATACTTATATTTCTACTCTGCGAGGAAGAGATAACATTTTAGCATTTTGCCGCATTTTGATTCGCCGGGCACAAAATCAAGTAATCCTATCAATCTGGGATACGATGTACAATGAACTGCTGCCGGACCTACAGCAGGCAATACAAAACGGCCGCCGGGTACGCGGCATAACTTTTGAGGTTTTTCAGCCTCTTGAGGGTCTTTATAGTCATCGCCATAACGAATACATGTCCTCTTTACGTTCAGAAAATTGGTTTATTCTTTCGGTAGATAGTCGCGAACTACTATACGGCCATTCTGCTGAACGTGACAGTAATGCATTTTTTACTGATGATACTGTACATATTTATTTGCTTGAGGATTATGTTTGGCACGACGTATTAGTAAATCGTCTCATTAAAGAACAAGGAAAACAACTTGATAATTGGATTTTGCCTGAGATGGAGGCATTTTTCGATCGAAAAGTGTTGCCATCTAGCTTTTGAGAAACAACTAATATGAATGTTATCGTCGAATAACCATTAGGGGGAGAAGTTTGATGTCCGATAAACAGGTCCGTTTGCTCATGGTGCTGACCAGTATTCTTTGGTCCGGCGCATTTATAACCGGAAAATTCTCCGTACAAGAATTTCCACCGTTTGCCCTGACTTTCTTTCGCTTTTTATTCGCATTGCCGTTTATCTTTACAATTCTGTACCTTAAAGAGCCCAGAAACCTTTTCCCGCGCGGAAAACAATGGGCGGCACTTCTCCTGCTTGGATTCCTTGGCACCTTTTGTTATCACGCCCTATTTTTTACGTCCCTAAACTATACCACGGCGATCAATTCGTCGCTGATCGGAGCTATTAATCCCATGCTCACGACCCTTCTGGCAGCCATGTTCTTTGGCGAACGATTAACTACTTTAAGAGTATTTGGCATTTTTCTGTCTTTCATTGGTGTCTTTCTCTTCATTACAAATGGGGATTTGCAGGTAATTTCCCAATTTCAAATGAATTATGGTGATTTTCTGATGCTGATCGGAGTCTTTTGCATTGCGACCTATTCCCTTCTAAGCCGACGTTATATGAAGCAATATCAGCTAACGCCGTTCATGGTCACAGCTTATACATTCTTGATCTGTGTTGTTATTTCCGTTCCTTTCGTCTTGTGGGAAAATCCAGCCACATATCTATCTACAACGACAGCAAGAGGATGGCTCTCCATTTTATATATGAGCGTGTTTGCCTCAGTTTTGGGCTACCTTTTCCAGGCGATTGCCATTCAACGCATTGGTGCTCCTCGCACCGCGGTTTTTATAAATCTAGTCCCTATCTTTACAATTATCCAGTCTGTGACAATCTTAGGTGAATCGATCACTCTGATTAAATTAATGTGTGCCGCCATTGTCATTACTGGCGTTTATTTGGCGACGCGTCAGGAATCGAGAGCCATTTCTTTGAAAGTTCATGATAAGGTCGTTTGAATTGCTGTAAGTTAATAGAATAAGACCGAAATAGTTTATAACATGCCAAGATTTCGGTGAGGCTTTGGGTCGTGCTAGTGCTAGTACTACTACCTATAGCGGAAATACTCATTAATAATCCCCTTCTTCTCATAATATTTGTTATCACGGATCATGTACTACGTATATATCGACTGTAAAGCTTTGAAATGTCTTTGAAATTCTGAAATCCCATCAAAGTTATGTTAAAGAAGCTAGAACTTGTTTAAATATGTCTTGTGATTGGCCTGCAGGAGCAGTTTGATTGCCATCTGGTGCTCCGCTTTGACCTTTTGGTTTGTCTTTTGGTTGAGTCGTACCATCTGGACTCTTTCCGCTCGGATTTCCTTTCTGAGTATTAGTACTTAAAAAAGTCTTTTGTTTCTCTGTAAAAACTGCGTTGATTGCTTCGGCTTTTTGTTGAAGGAATTCTTGACTTGGATTTGCAGTATCCATTAATAGTTGCAGAATCGGTTTGATTTTATCTTTCTGATCGCTCGTCAGAACCATTTGCTGGTTTTCTTGGAGATGGCGCATACAATGCTGAATTATTATCGCTAAAAAAACCGTAGACTACTCCTTTCTTTGTTATTCCGCTTTCTTCTGTCCTCTCAAAATCCTAACGGAAAGATAAATCCCCGAAATAGTCAAGATAATCATGCTAATCGCTGAAATATCGATTACCCATTGGATATTCAGATTACCAAGCTTTCCGGCATGCAGTCCTTTAACGACTCCCATAAGGCTATTTCCTGCTTCTGGTTTTTTTGAACCTTCAGAGTTCGGGGCTGCCCTTTCAGATTGCCTTTCCCCCTGTAAACTAGAATTTTGTGTATTGGAAGTTTCTGTATTTTGACTTGTCGTGCTTTGATTTGCTATTGATGTGCTCTGATTAGCTGTTGTCATACCTTGACCTGCTATTGTCATACTTTGATTCCATGATGAAGTAAACTGAGAATTCTTTTCCATAACAGGTACTTTTGATTGCATTCCCATGAGTGAAGGATGCGCAAGCATTAATCCAGTAACAGCCTCCAAGAGAATTATTATTGAAGTGATTAATCCAATCCATAAGTGTAAATTGCGCAATTTACGAAACATTGGTGTTTTCCTCTACTTCTTCAAAATATTTAAGCAAAGACTAATAAGCGACTACCCGTAAAATTGATGACAAAGCTTACTCCCGTTGCCAGCAATTTGCTGACGAGAACTGACCAGACGAGATGATCATGAAAGTAAACCAATAATCCATACATCGATAACTTTATCCAATTGCTCCCATGGCCAGATTATTTCAAATATTCCGACTTGAAAAGGAGCAGGGCGTATTATAAATGTGTAGGCGGTTATGATACCGAAGTTACCTCCTCCACCTCCGCGAATGGCCCATAGCAGGTCGGGATTTTCGGTTTCGCTGACGTGTAAAATCTTACCATTGGCATCAACTATGGTGGCAGCCAGAATGTTGTCGGAAATCAGTCCGGCTGTTCGCTGGATAACCGTAATTCCGCCGCCAGTACTTATTCCGCCTATACCAACAGTGGAACTGTCTCCAAAAGGTGCCAGGACGCCTTCCTATTGTAATTGATTTATATTCTGTAATAATATACCCTTTGACTTCGCTATCCCATATTGAATTACTGTCATCTAAAACTCTGATGGTTGCTGTAATATCAAATGGCGCAATAGCTGAATAAATGATTTTGTTGTTCGTAATAGACAGTGGGCATATATCATAAAGGGCTTTTGATAAAAATATTTCGTCAATATTTTCCACTTCTTAAATCTCAGTAGTCTTAGAACTGCTGTGCCCTAACAGTTCCTGAATATACCTCAGGTTGAGTCCCTGCCTCAAAGAGATGGGGTATATCTGCCCCAGAAGGAGAAGGGCCTGGTAGTAGGTCAAATTGGTCAGCGCTGACGAATTTGAGCTGCCGCCGTCATCGGTGGAAGCGAACAGTTTATCTCCATATTC
>DOPS01000124.1:4218-34563 GCA_003512645.1 Desulfosporosinus sp. | reverse complement strand
ATCAGGCCTCCCAGCATTGCTCCGGTGATATTTCCCATACCACCAAGGATCAGAACGGCAAGGCCTTTCAAACCCATCGATAATCCCATCGTTGGCTCGACGGCATTAAAGGAGAGTCCAACTAGAACTCCTGCGATTCCCCCTAATCCTGAAGCAAGTGCAACGGTTAAAAAGATGATTTTGTTGGTGTTGATACCAAGAAGGTTGGCTGTCTCACAACGATCTAGCTGCTCCTGCACGTACTCGGCGATCATTTGGATCATCGGTATGGCATTACTATCGCGGTAATAGGCGTCAAAGGCCTCGTAATAGCGTTTGCGATCAGTAAACTTTACATTAATGGTAGGGTAGCCGTTTTACATCAAATTAAAATTGAGTAGCAGTCTTCCCGTTCTGCCGTTGCCGTCGATGAAGGGATGTATGCCCTCGAATTTAAGGTGGAACAGGGCTGCTGGTTCCAGCGGGTGCCGCTTGAACTTGGCAAACTCAGAAACCAGCTGATTAGAAAGAAGATTCATAAGATTTTTTTTATATTAAGAATTTTATCCCTTAATTTTAATGTATAATGACAATATGTGACATAGTAAGTAGATTACTGCCAAAGTTTGGAGTTCGTCTGGCAATTAACCGATGGGAACTAGTTTAGTGTAAAGAAGGTGGAGAGGCAATGCAGACGAGAGGATTAAGAATTACTGAGTTACAAGAACTCTTTTCTCAATGGCCCAATGGCCCGGTGGATTGGTTAGTGGCTAATCGAGATAAGCTGATCTATGCTTCGCCTGATGCGGAACTAAAATTAGGACTTAGATCAGGGCAACATGTGGCGAAACACCCATTTGTGCGTAAGGCTGTAATGAGTAGACGATCTTTGGTGGAGCACTATCAAACTTGGCAGGATGATCAGTTGGTGAGTACCACGGTGGTGGCAGTGCCAATGGAAATAGACGATGTGGAGGATGGCTCTGTATTAGTATATGGGGTGACTAATTCTCCTTCTGTTTGGAAGGCTGAGGAAATCATCACTCTAATTCAAGAAATAAATGGGCAAACAAGTTCCGTAGCTGCTTTACAAACCTTTGTCCGGGGCTGTATAACGTTGTTCGGTTGTAAGATGGCTGCTATTTGGGTGGCACGATCGGAGAAATATTACATACTGGCCCAAAGCACGGAAAACTCGCAAGATGAAAGATGCTTGAATGATTTCAGGGTTTCTGATGTTATGCGTGATATCGAAGAAAATAGACTGGCTTCAACTTGGGACGAACAGTCTGATGAGTTTATAAGTAGGCCAGTCGATAGACCTATTGCCGTCTTTAATCGTCCAGGTTATAAACATGTACTTAGTTTTCCCTTGAGACACCTGGGAGAAGAACTTGGAATATTAGAGCTGTTCTCCCAGGATGCGCTGTCGTTTGACGGAAGTGCTATGCTGTGGCTTAATCAATTAGGTCCTTTGGTGGCCTCCCTCGTATATGGACACGAAATGCGTGCAGTTGCATTGGAGCGAGAAAAGGACTTAAATCTATTATTATGGGGAACTGAAATCCTTGTTCAAATTCAGACAGAAGCCGAGTTGCTGGAGGAAGCAGGAGAGATGGCTATGGTCTTAAACCTTGAGGCTGGATTTTTCTTCATGCGGCAAGGGAATAACTGGCATGTACAGGCCCCCTTCGGTCGCCTTAAGCAAAATGACAAAGGTTGGGAGCAATGGGTTTTTGATCAAATACAGTTAGATCCGGACAATTATACTGGGAATAAGCAAACCGACGTATACGTTTTTTCTCCCCCTCGGCCCGGGCTGAAAGAGGATTTTCCTTGGCGCAAACTCCTAATTCAGCCGGTGGAGACGAATAGCGGAATCATTGGAGAACTGTGGTTACTAGATTTTGTCGATACCAAGTTGGAGTCTCGGAAAGAAGTTTTCGCGGCCTTTGCCCGAAGTTTAGGAGTGGCATTGGAAACTATCCGACAGCGCCGGAAGTTAGAGCAGATGGCTACTACCGACTCTTTGACCGGGATCCTAAACCGACAGGGGTTTAGTCAGCGCCTCTGGGCAGAAATCGCATCGACTCAACGTCGTGGTTCAACCTTTCTACTTTTGTTACTTGATTTAGATGGATTTAAAATACTGAACGATACTCAGGGGCACCCGATGGGAGACCGGGCCTTGGTCGTAATTTCAAATAACATTCAAACCTTTATCCGCGAAAATGATATTCTGGCTCGTAGTGGAGGAGACGAACTTTCTTTGGTATTGGTCGATATGCAGAAAGGTCCCGAGGCCGAAAGTGTAATTAATAGATTAAAGGAACGGATGGGGCTGGAAGAATTTATGCTTGGAGTAAGTATTGGGGTCGCGGAGTTTCCTACGGAAGCGGATAATTACGAAAGATTATACCATCTGGCTGATGAACGGCTGTATATTGGAAAACATTCCGGAAAGAACAAAGTTGTATTTGAATAAAGCCCAGATCATGGGGCTAATTTGAAAGGGTGAGTGGGAATTGGGCCTGCCTGAAGTAATCAGGGTCGATAAAACAAAATGCCAGCACTGTCTGGCTTGTATTCGAGTTTGTCCGGTAAAACTATGCAATGTGGTCGAACCGGATGGGATTTCTGTGAATTCCGAGCTGTGCATCGGTTGTGGTGAATGCATTAGAGCTTGTGTCGAAAAGGGTCATTTCGCACGTTATGGAGTAGACGATTTCCCAGAGTTCCAGCAAGACTTAGCGGCAGGAGTTCCTTTAGGTGTCTTGGTTGCACCGGCAGCCGCTGTTAATTACCATCCTTGGTTCCCACGATTACTAACCGCACTACGCAGTTTAGGTGTACGTTATGTCTTTGATGTGAGTTTTGGTGCGGAAATTACAACCTATTTATACAAGAAGGCTTTGGACGCCGGTGTAAAAACCCCAATTATTGCTCAACCATGTCCAGCTGTCGTTAGCTACATAGAGACTTACCACACTGATCTGGTACCCTATCTCGCCCCTACCCATTCACCGTCCCTGGATGCGGCGATCTGGCTCAAAAATCAACCGCAGTTTCGAGACCTGAAACTTGCGTTTCTCGGCCCTTGTCTAGCTAAACGTCGAGAATTTCATGATCCGAATACGGGTGGGGTCATAGCCTATAACGTGACCTTTAAGTCTTTAACTAGTTATTTGGAGCAGCAAGGAATCCAGCTAGATCAGCTGGAACCGTCAGGTTTCGATACGCCCGAGGCTGAACGAGCTGTTGGGTATTCTCAGCCGGGCGGTTTAACAGATACATTTAAACGTTTTGGGATGGAAGTCCGAAAGGCAGATTTTCCTAGGGTAGAGGGTCCAAGAGAGATTTATGGAAAATATCTACCGGAGTTGAAAGAGGATATCCGCTGCGGGCGGGTTCCAGTGTTGGTTGATATTCTTAATTGTACCCATGGTTGCAACGGCGGGCCTGCCGTGAGTCATAGGTTTTCTCAGTATCAGATTGATTTGATCATGGATGAACGTAAAGCGGCGCAGATTGAAAAATATCAGACTATGATGGAAGGTGACCCAAGGGACGTTTTCCGAGACTTTTATCGCAGTCTTGAGACCTCTGAGTCAACGTATTTACGACTTTACAGTGATAAAGGGTTCAACCGGTATCTTCGCTCTCCGTCCCCGGAAGAGGAAGAAAATCTCTGGCAACTCATGCATAAGCCCACCCCAGAAGAGCAGGGAATTAACTGTGCCTGTTGCGGTTACGGCAATTGTAGGGACATGATGTTAGCAATTTACAATGGTCTAAATCCTGTAGAAAGTTGCAAATATTATCTTCTCAAAGAAAATGAACGTAATCTGCACCAGGTTCAGGATCTGGCCTCGGAGATTGAAGAACAGCGAGACGAGATCGCAGCCTGGAATGAAGTGCTGGAACAAAAAGTTGTGGCGCGAACCATCGCTTTACGTAATCTATTAAATAACGCAGGCCAGGGTTTTCTGTCCTTTGGACCGGATTTAATCCTTCGCGAGGAGTACAGCAACGAATGTGTAAGAATTTTTGGCGGTCAGATTGCAGGGGTAAAATTTGCCGACCTTATTTACCCTAAAGACCAGGAACAACGAGATTTCGTAGAATCCCTGTTTATGGAAATCTTTAGTCAGCGGGACCAACATTTACGGGAAGTTTATCTACCCTTACTACCTACAGATGTATTGATCAACTCCAAGTACATAAATGTTGAGTATAAATTAATTGAGGATGCCGGACTTGAAGGCGCAGAAGTTTGTATGGCTATATTAAGTGATGTTACCGAGAATCGACTTTTGGAAAGCCAGGTGGAACAAGAACGCAATCTATTAAAAATGGTCGTTAAAGTGATTGTTAACCGAATTGACTTTATCCAAAATATCAAGGACTTCCACCGATTCTGTACTTCGGGCTTACTGAGTATTCTGGCAGAGCCGACAACCATCGAAGAAAAATTGGCCGCGATTTTCCGCCAGGTCCATACGTTTAAGGGTAATTTCAGTCAATTGAATATGAGCAATGTTGTTGAGCAGTTACACCAACTTGAAACAGAGATGACGAATTTTAAAAATGAGAGAGGATTAAACGTGGATCAACAAGAACTTATGCAATTATTTAGTGAGTTAGAGCCGGAGACTTGGTTGCAGGAAGACTTGGCTTATCTAGAGCAAGTTCTGGGGCCAAAGCTATTTACCCAGGATGATGAATTGGTCATTAGTAAGATCAAATTGATGGAAATTGAGAAAAGGATTGAAACCCTCTTGCCACCCTCCGAATGTAAACTGCTGATTCCCGAACTTCGTAGGCTCCGTTATAAGCCTCTGGCTGAGTTATTAAGCTCCTTCCCTGATTATGTAAACAGGTTAGCAGAACGCTTTGAGAAACCTGTGTATCCGGTTGAGGTTACGGCGGAACCGATCCAAATAGATCCGGATGCCTACAAAGGTTTCATAAAGGCTTTGGTTCACGTTTTTCGTAATGCGGTCGATCATGGCCTTGAGAATGTAGATGAACGGATTGAACAGGGCAAAGAGGAATATGGCCAGATCTCTATAACTATTTCTAGCAACGAAAGGTATATTATCGTGGCGATCAGCGATGACGGTCGGGGTATAGATGCCACTGCTGTACGTACGAAGGCTTTGGCTCAGGGGTTACTTCCGGAGGAACAATTACTTGCCGCTAGTGACGAAGAAATAATCCAACTTATTTTTGTCGAGGGTTTTTCTACCAAAGATGCTGTGACAGATGTTTCCGGTAGGGGTGTGGGTCTGGCTGCCCTAAAACATGAGTTAACAAAGCTCGGAGGTTATCCCAGAGTAGAAACTGTTTTAGGTCAGAGTACCATCTTCAACCTATATCTGCCGTTGGAGAACGAGGAGGTATGGACGTTACCTGTCAGTGATTTATTAGCACCCTTGCTTGAGACTGCGCAGGATTTTCTGGCTAAACAAATTGGTCTAGAAGCGGAACCCGCCGATCAGACGGCGATTATCCGGCAAAATTCCTTGGAACTCAATCGAAAAACTGCATTGTTACCGATTCGAGGAGCTATTGAATGCTACTTTGTTTTAAGTGTTGATGACGAGGTTTTGCGCTTAATGGTTCGTAATTATTTAATGGACGACCTCCAACCTGGTGAGGAAGAGGAGTATATGCAGGATATTTTAGGTGAAAGTGCTAATACAATCTTAGGAAATTCAGTAAAATATTTCCCTGGCCTAGAAGAATTGTTGATTATCGACTGTCCTGTTGCCCTAGCATCGGAGGAAGCTTTAATGAGATATAAAGAAGCGCAAATCTGGAATTGCCAATTACAAACAAGTGCTGGGCGATTTAGCCTAGGGCTGGTTGTACCTCGGGGTACTGCCGGTGGACGACTGGTTGATTAGATATAAGGGAGGAGGAAATATCAGTATGGCACGAATTCTTATCGTTGATGATTCTGCAATAATGCGCCGAAATTTAAAAACTATCCTCGTTCAAGCGGGTCACATAGTGGTTGGGGAAGCAATAAACGGAGGACAGGCTCACTTAATGTACCGTACGCATGTTCCGGATCTGGTAACTATGGATATCACGATGCCTAATGTTAACGGGATTGAGGCCGTTAAGTTAATTAAGAAAGAATTTCCAGATGCTAAAATAGTAATGGTTAGTGCTCTAGATCAACGAAGTATGGTATTGGAAGCTTTAAAACTGGGAGCAAAGCATTATATTATCAAACCGATCACTCCGGAAACAGTTATTGACGTGGTCAATAAGGTATTAGGTATCACCCCAATCGAAGAGACCCATGAGACAAACTTGCAGCCGGAGGAAACTGTACCAGAAGGAGCCGATGTTGCCCCGTTTATCATTGAAAACGCTGATAACACGTTTCAGATCAGGCTTTCTCCAAGTCTCACCGAAGAAAGCTTTGCTATGCTCATGCAGGCGGTTCAAGGGTTAATGTTTGTCAAGCCTTTAAAAGTCGTTTTGAATTTTGGCTCAATAGAAACATTGCCTGACTCGCTGCTTAATAAGATTGCAGGTATTGTTAGATCAGTTAAAAATTCCAAGGGAATGATTAGAGTCATCGCCAGAAACAAAAACCTTGTTAAAACCGTCAAGGAAAAAAAGATTGATAACTTAACCGAGGTTATCGAAGTTATTTAAGCTAAGAGCTTTAGGATACTAGAAACAGGGGAAACCAATCATGGTTTCTCTGTTTCTGCAAAAATGAAGGGGTTAGAATCCCCTTTGTTCAATATTCGACATTTTGTAGATATTTGTATCCATGAATATTGTATTCTTCTTGAAATACCTAATGAGTTTATGCTAGCATAGATGTATGTTGGCTGAATAATCACTAAAATCTAATTAGCGTCATAACTTTGCAAAGATTTATGAGGTGGAGAAACATGAGAAAAATTAATTTTACAGAAACCGTCTTAAGAGACGGCAACCAATCACTAATCGCTACAAGGTTGGCTTTCGAACAATTTGCTCCTATTCTCGAGGAGCTTGATAAGGTCGGGTACTACTCCTTAGAATGTTGGGGAGGAGCAACCTTTGACACCTGTATAAGGTACCTAAATGAAGATCCCTGGGATAGGCTGAGAAAAATAAAGGCGATTGTGAAAAAAACTCCCTTACAAATGCTGCTTAGGGGCCAAAACGTCCTGGGTTATAAACACTACCCTGATGACGTCGTCCGAAACTTTGTCAAGGCCGCTGTGGCTAACGGTATTGATATTCTCCGTGTTTTTGATGCCCTTAATGACTTGAATAATATTCAAGTCGCTATGGATGAAGTCAAGAAACAAGGCGCCCATGCCCAAGGAACCATTGTCTATACAGTGAGTCCTATTCATGATGTTAAGAATTACCGGAACTTGGCTAAACAGCTGGAGGAAATGGGGGCAGACTCTATCTGTCTCAAAGATATGGCGGGCCTTTTAATGCCTCAGGTGGCCTTTGATCTCATCAAGGACTTAAAGCAAACGGTTAAAATACCGATCTTCTTACATGCCCACTGTAATAATGGGCTGGCAGAAATGGCCTACTTTAAAGCTATCGAGGCTGGTGTGGACGGGATAGATTGTGCTATTTCTTCGTTCTCCAGTGGTTCATCCCAACCTCCTACTGAGACCATGCATTTCGCCTTAGAGGATGCTGGTTATACTACTGGCTTGGATGCTGTTAAATTGAAAACGGTGAATGACTTCTTTAAGCCTCTCAGAGAAGAATTTATCTCCTCTGGACTACTGGATAGTCAATTACTTACTCCTCAACCAGGAAGTTTACTCTACCAGGTTCCTGGCGGAATGTTATCTAATCTAATATCCCAACTTAAAGATCGTAATGCTCTTGATAAGTTGGAGGCTGTGCTTAGTGAAGTCCCTCAGGTTCGCAAAGACCTCGGCTATCCCCCTCTCGTAACTCCGACTAGCCAGATTGTTGGAGTTCAAGCTGTCTTTAACGTCTTAACGGGTGAACGGTATAAGGTGGTTATTAAAGAAGTTATTAATTACTTCATGGGAGAATACGGCAAGGTGCCAGGACCTATTAACGAAGAAGTTTCTAAAAAAGCTCTGCGCAAGAAACAACCTTTAGCAGGACGCTATGCCGATACCTTAGAGCCGGCTTTTGAAAAGGCCAAAGAACAGCTCAAGGATATTACTTCTAGCGATGAAGATGTCCTAACTTATTTGTTGTTCCCGCAAATTGCCGAAGAGTTTATCAAAAAGAAAAATGGCATGGATAGTTTTCCACCAGCCTCAGAAACCGTTTCCCAGCGGAGGATTGGTTAGGTGTATTTTTCCGTTGATAATTGTCGCTTTATGTAATAAAATATCACTAGAAGTTCGTTTCAGTTGAAAGGGGTAGCTAGTGATGTCCTTGCCATGGCATAAACTCAATTATAAGAAACAGAATTACTATATAATCTTAGCCGCGATTTCCTTGGCCTCGGTCTTGATTGGTATTGTTTATGTAATTAATGTGGCGTAGGCAGTCTAGTCTAGCAACAAAATCGAAAATCCCCCTCACCCATTGCGTATAGATGAGGGGGATTTTTCATGTCTGCTTCAGGGTTATAGCTTGAAGTCCTTGCGGGTTAGATTTTTATAATAGGAGCGGACTGGGCTATAATCAGGCGTATAACCAGGGATCTCAACTAAAGGTTCGTTATACTTCAGATAAAGGGTGGTTAATTTGGTCAGATATTTCAAGGGCGTAAAATCCTTAATATTATTATCGGATACGTCAAGATAGGTGAGGGAGGTTAGACCTTTTAGGGCAGTGAGATCCTTCAGTCGAGTATTCGTCATCTTTAAGGTTTTAAGATTAGTTAGCTTGGCTAGTGAAGAAACTTTCAGGAGGGGATTATTACCGAGATCAAGGGTTTTTAAGTTGGTCAAATACTCTAACCCGGTCAAGTCCGTGATCCCTTCACTGCGGGCATCTAACGAGGTGATATCCATAACATCACTCTTATAGATCGTCTCATCGCTATCCTTTTTCAATTTATACCCAATGGCTTCTTTTAAGGCTAGATCGGGGAAATTTATTTTGGCATCTTCGGAAACTTTAAGGGATAGGCTGACCTTTTGAGTCAAACCATCAATCGTTCCTTGAAATTGGTAAGTGCCAACTTTATTGATAGGGATAATATTACTACTCCAAGTAACGGGAAGAGTCTCTGTGCTGCCATCACTCATGGTTGCAGTCACCTTATCCGGGAAATCATAGGAATCGCCGAGAATGATCTCTGCGCTTATATTGTCTATTTTCGTCACTTTTGGATAGATCGTTAATTTAAGGTAAACATGACCATTATAGTTTTTTAAGGTGCCTTCGAATTGATAGGTCCCGGCACGAAGGGTGTGCACGGAGGAAAGACTCCAAGTTACGGGGACCTCTTCATTTAAGCCATTGGTTTTGGTAACTGTGATGGTTTTCGGTGGTTCGTATTTTTGTTGTTCTTGAACACTATCCGTGATGTCGGTCACTGACTTAATCTCGGCTGGCAGTCTCCGGAGTGTGGATTCAGTCGAGAAATCAATGACACTCGTGCCACCCAAAATCTTAAGTTTGGAGATGATTTTAGAACTAAGGAAGGAATTGCTGGAGAACGGAATGGAGTTTCCTTGAAGCAAGATGATGGGGTTTTTCCCCTTTTGAGCTAAGGCAGAGGCGGCAAGAGCATCTGGGAAGTTCTCACCGGTCGAGATATAAAGAGTGTCTAAATCTAGACTGTCTGCAAATCGTCTAATCAGGCTGATATTCCGATCATAAGGGTTTGGGCCGTAAATCAGTTCGTGATTCGGAAACTGATTGATCACGTTATCGCTAAGATCAGAGTAGCCAGTCACGATGACAATCAGGGGGATTTTATTGTTACTTAAGAAATCTTTCTGTGTTGAAGTCAGATCATTAGGAGGTACTAAGAGAAGGGGCATCTCATTGGCTGCGGCAATGGGACCTATGGACAAGGCATCCGGAAAATTCGTACCGCTGGTTACGATAACCCCTTTTTTGACACCGATTTCTTGAGCTACTAGGAGTGCTGTTTCATAGCGATCTGGGCCGGCTATTCGCTTAGCGGTGATATTCATTAAGGAAAGTTGATTTTCGACTTCTCCCGAGACAACTGCATACCCGCCAACAATGTAGACGTTTTTGACCTTCAGGCGTTTCAATTCGGCAGCAGTGTCACTATTTAAACCATAGGAACCGGTCAATAATATGGGGGCATTATACTTATGGGCTAATGGTCCAGCGCTTAAGGCGTCTGGAAAATTCTCTCCGAAGGCGAGAATTGCCGAATCTGCCCCATCCGGCCAGCCGTTTTGACTGATGGCAACGGCTGTTTGATAGCGGTCATAGCCTGCAATTCTGTCGGTCGAGGTAGAAGCGCTAGCTTTAGGCGGGTAGGCCAACATCAAGATGCTAATCAGGAAAAGACTTAGGAAAAAGTATTTCTTCGTCATCGAGAAAGTAATCCTCAAAGTGTACGCCTCCTTTTACGTATAACTTTCTCGAAATATTGACTAAATCCTGCTTTATATTTAAAAAATAGCGTAATTCCTAATCCGCGTATTGTTCTTTTAAAGCGAGGATTTCTTCTAGGCAGTTCAGAAAGGCATCGACGAGGTGGGGGTCGAATTGCACACCACGCTCCTCTTTGAAGAGATTGATGACCCGGTCGATTTCCCAGGCTTGCTTATAGCAACGATCACTGGCTAGGGCATCAAACACGTCAGCAAGGGCTGTTATGCGACCGTAGATGTGAATTTCTTCTCCTTTGAGGCCTTGGGGATAGCCGGTACCATTCCATTTTTCATGGTGCTGGTGGGCAATGATGGCTGCGGATTGCAGAATTTGGCGGTTGGATTTTTTCAGAAGTTGATTGCCAATGATGGTATGTGCTTGCATCTCAGTAAATTCCTGATCTGTGAGTTTGCCGGGTTTCTTTAAGATGGCGTCGGGAATGGCGACTTTACCAATGTCGTGCATGGGAGAAGAGATTTTGATCAGCTCGGCTTCTGCGGGGCTCATGCCTAGGCGAAGTGCGAGGATCTTAGAGTATTCTGCGACGCGTTTAACATGGTTGCCGGTTTCCTTAGAACGGCTTTCTCCGATTTCGCCCATGAGATAGATGATTTCCTTTTGAGTTTGCTCTATCTCCTGATTCAGCATGGCGGATTCTAGAGCCTTGCCGCTATAGGACGCGGCGAGGGTTAAGAGGTGCATGTCCTGATAATTAAATACTCCCTCAGTGGTCAATTTATTAATGGCTTGGAAGATACCCATGTTTTCTCCGTGCTGATTTTGGATCGGGATTACGAGGACAGACTTTGTATGGTAACCTGTCTGGAGATCAACTTCTGGGTTAAAACGCGCGTCTTGATAGGCATCCTCTATGAGGATGCTTTTATTATTTTTCAAAGCGTAGCCTGCAAAGCCTGCTTCCTCGGGCATAGTTAAGGCTTTTACGCCATGGGCGACTTTCGTCCAAAGCTGATGAGTCTCCTTATCATGGAGCCATAGGGTGCAACGATCCGCCAGAATTAGTTCTCGACCCATGTCTGCCATATAGAGCAAAATACGGTCTAAATCTTTTTCTGGGGCGATTAAGGATATGTAATGAAAGATGATGCGTAACATTTGCTCCGGCGCCAGGTCTTTTTTTAGCTTAACCTCAAGATCTTGGAGTTCGTGCATGAGAAGTACTCCTTTCGACAGTAGGTTAGAAGGGGCTCACCACTTTAGAAATTGTGGTCGCGGAGTCAATATTTAGGATATCTGCAAAATGAGGGCCAGGAGGGTGACGTGAAAAACTTGATCGACCATAATGCCGAGCCACTGATTTTTAGAGAGATCGGTGCGCATGACCTGAGTGATCCACCAAGTGACGAACCTACGGCGGTCCAGGAGGACATGGGCTAAAAAGATGGCCAGGAGTTGCCACCATGCTAGACCGCCAAAGCCAAAGAAGGCAATAACTCCTAGGGTAGCCGTATAGAGTAGGGAATGGGCGATCAAGGGGAACCACTTGGTTGTTTTATTGATGGCCATCCAACTGGTTTGGAGGGGGAAATCCCCCAGAAGATGGGCTAATATTAAGTAATCAAAAGGACTCAATTTCGGCAGCCCTCATTTCTTTAATTGACATTATTTTCATCGTCATAATATCATTTTCGTTAAAATTTGTATATATTCTTAGGCTATCTCGCGGATCATCAAGATTCAACCCTTGCTTTTTTTGCTATTTAAGATTATTTTGTAATACTCCCTAAAATTGCAGGATTTTTCTAATTAATGATGAATATTCTCAAATTAGACAGCTTTAGTAAGCTTAAGAAAGCAGGGATATTCGTGAAAAAAAGTTCTTATCGTCATGTTCTTCTTTTGATTAGCCTGAGTGCCTGCTTGGTTTTACAACCCTTGTTTGTTTTTGCCAGTCAAGCGACGAACCAACTCGAACGGTTATATGGTAACACACGGTTTCAGACTATGGCTCAAATTGCCTTAATGTTCCCAGGCATTGTGGATAATGTGGTCTTAACAACGGGAAGTAATTTTCCCGATGCGCTGGCGGGCGTGCCTCTAGCTCACCAAAAACAGGGCCCCCTTCTCTTGTTAGAGAGTACGCCGGAATTAAGTCAGGAAGCCTTTAATTATATTAAAGCACACCTCAAGCCAAACGGGCATATTTACATACTCGGGGGGACGGTGGCGGTTCCTGATCAGTTTCTCACTGCTCTGGAGAACTTAGGGTTTAAGCGCGAAAACATGCACCGGATTGCTGGGTATGATCGTTATGAAACGGCTTTAGCCATTGCTCAAGAACTTCAGCATGATGGATCTGAATTTTACCTTGTCCAAGGAGATAATTTCCCAGATGCCTTGTCCGCTTCTGTGCTGGCAGCGACAACTGGGTATGTCAGTGTGGATAAATCGAATTACTTTAAGGCGGAGGGTCAAACGCTGCCGCCTTCTCTGGGCGGGATTCCCTTGATTTTAGTACCTTCTAAGGGTGCTATCCCGGATTCGATCATTCAGTATCTCAATTCCCTACCCGGCGATAACACTTTAAAGCAAACCTTCCATGTGGTGGGAGGAACGGCCGTGATCCCGGAAGAACGTTTACTGCAACTTAAATCCCAGGTCAAACGGCTGGCACCTGACGGATTAACCCGGATTAGTGGAGACAATCGCTATGGAACCATGGGCCAACTTAATGCCCTGACGAGTAATTTTAATGCCTCTTGGCAAAACGAGGGAAGCGGTATTCCAATTCCTCATATTTATCTAGCCTCAGGAGAGAATTTCCCGGATGCTCTCACGGGTGCAGTACTTGCTGCTAAAAACGAGGCTCCCTTGGTTTTGGTCAATGACTTGCTGCCTCAGGAAACGATCGATTTACTGATGGGGTATTTTGAGCGTAACCAAAGGGGGATTCAACAGGGAGCAGCGGTTACGGCCTTAGGAGGTTCGAGTGTTATCTCAGACAAAACGATGACTGTTGTGAGTTACATTTTGAACTACGGAGGATCCATCACTAATCAACCGAGTGTGCAAACCTTGGCGGGTTCGGGGAGGCTCGGCTATCTGGATGGTCAAAACCAGAGGGCTGAATTTGCCATGCCTTCGGGAATTGCCGAAGCTAAGGATGGAACGGTCTATGTAGCGGATACCCAGAACCACAGAATTCGGGCTATCTCTGGCGGGAGTGTTCGTACGGTTGCGGGTGCTACTACGGCTAAGGATGACTATGGCATGTCGGTGGGTGGTTTTCAAGATGGTCCAGCGACACAAGCCCTCTTTAATCAGCCTAAGGGGCTCGTTGTCGATGACGGTGGAACGATTTTTGTCGCGGATTCTGCCAATGGTGCCATTCGCGTGATTGATAAGTCCGGTCAAGTGACAACTTTAGTGAAGGGATTAAAGGCTCCGTCAGATCTCGTACTGGGGACTAAGGGAGATCTTTATGTCACGGAAACCTTAAATCATCGGATTTTGAAGGTTGATAGAAATGGGAATTGGTCGGTTCTAGCGGGCGGTGGGTACGAGATGAGGAATAACTGGCTCTTTGGTGGCTATGCGGACGGACAAGGAGAACAGGCACGATTTAACGAGCCTTCCGGCCTGGCTTTAGGACCTCAAGGTTTCTTATATGTAGCCGACACGGGGAATCAAAGGATTCGGGTGGTTTCTCCCCAGGGGGAAGTAACGACGCTGGCTGGATCAGGTAGCACTCCGATTGTGGACACGACTTATTATAAGGGCGGGTTCCAGGATGGACCTGGCCTAAATGCTCAATTCCATTTTCCCAGTGGGATTGCCGTCAGCGCGGAGGGTACTGTTTACGTGGCGGATACGTATAATCATCGGCTTCGAGAGATCAGCCCTTTAGGAGTGGTCAAGACGTTAGCGGGAAATGGTCTGCACGGCAAGGAAAATGGATTTCCGGAACAAGTGCAATTTGATAGCCCGGTGGCAGTCAAGATCAGTCGAGAGGGTGACCTTTTGATTGTCGATCAGTTCAATAATTTGATTCGACTGCTTAAATGGTAACCGTAAGTAAGCTTTAGGACGAACGACTTATTAAAGAAGTTGAATAGGGGAGTGGTGGGCTATCCGAAAGATTTATGCCGTTTTAATCATCCTCTCAGTGATGTCGTTTTTTTACTATCAGGAAGTTCTTTATAATGCGGAGCGTAGTTTTACGGATCGTGTGACGATCGAACCGAGGGACGTTGATCCGAGAATCAAAATTCTGGCCATCGATGATCAGAGCCTTGCCGCAGTCGGAAAATGGCCTTGGCCACGCAACATCGTAGCGGAATTAAGCGACAAGCTTATGGCCAACGGTGCCCTTGCTGTTTGGCCGGACATCTTTTACAGTGATAAGAGTCAAAATCCGGAGGAAGATCAGGCTTTGGCGAAGGTAGTCGCAACCTATCCTCATGTTTTTCTCCCAGTGTACTTTGATTTTCAGACCAGAAAAGTGGACCATCAGGTGATCGTAGAACGCTTACAAAAACCCGTGATTCCCATTGACCCCCAACAAACCGGGCATATCAATGTGATTGAGGATGATGATCGGGTGGTGCGTAAGGTGATGCTGGGAATTTCAAGTGCTGAAACTCGAGTTCCGGCTATTAGTGTGAGATTGGCGAATTTGCTTTTGCCGTCAGAACGCAAGTTAGTCTGGACTGAGGATAACCGCTGGCTACAGGGTGACACTTCCCTGGGGACGGGTCCTCAACATGAACTCTTTTTTTCCTATGCTACAAAGCCACTCGATCAAAGGATCGAGACGATCCTCATTACTAAGGTCCTAAGTGGAGAGGTGGGTCCCGCCCATTTTGCGGGGTCTGTGGTGATGATTGGACCTTATGCTCTGGGTCTTGACGATGCGTATTACACTCCTGCGAGTAAAAAGTTAGAAATGTATGGGGTGGCGATTCATGCCAATATCATTCAGAGTTTGCTGGATGGGAAGGTTTATACTAGGGCAACTCCACTTGTGGGTATCGCCTTGATTTTTGGGCTTGGGCTGGGCGCATATTTGAGCATGGAACGGGTGCGTGCTAAGTGGTCCATCCTGATTATGATGGGGTTTTTAGGAACCTATCTTGTGGCCCATGTTCTGGTGTTCCAGTCGTTCAAGATTTTACTTCCCTATCTATATCCCGTCTTGACAATAATCGCTTTATATATCTTTTCTGTCGTTTCTCAATACCTTAAAGAGCGGAAAGAGCGCGGACGAGTCACTGGGATCTTCGGTCGCTATGTTTCGAAAGCAGTGGTCCAAGAACTCCTGGCCTCTCAGGAAGAGATTAAAGTAGGTGGGGTTCGCAAAGATATCACCTTGATCTTTGTCGATATCCGTGGCTTTACTCCCCTATCGGAAGCGATGGAACCCGAGGATATTATCAAGATTCTCAATGACTACTTAGACCTCTGTTCGCGAGCGGTGTTTGCTTATGAAGGGACCATCGATAAGTTTATCGGCGACGGTGTGATGTCCATCTTTGGGGCACCGATTGAGCAAGAAGACCACCCAGAAAGAGCGATTCGGGCGGCCCTACAAATGCAACGAGAGTCAGGTAACCTGGCGAAGCGCCTGCAGGAACAATATGGCCGTTCAGTGAGCTTTGGAATAGGGATTAATTCAGGGCCAGCGGTCGTGGGGAATATTGGCTCTCAGGAACGCCTAGATTATACGGCGATTGGGGATACGGTAAATTTAGCGGCTAGGCTGGAGTCAAATGCCAAACCAGGGCAGATCCTGATTAGTAAGGCGACCTATGAACGGGTCAAAGAGAGATTTCAAGTCACTGCTTTAGAGCCTATTAAGGTCAAAGGAAAACAAAGCCTAGTCGAGATTTATCAAGTAGAGGGAGAGTTCGATGAAACTAAAGTATAAATTTCTAACTGCCTCAGTGTTAGTTTTCCTCTTCTTTTTTAGCCAAATGATCATTCTTTCCCCTCAGGAGGTTTCTGCTGCCCAGCCGACGGTCATCCTGAGCGGGGTCAAAGGAGAGGTCATCGTTAAGAAAGGGGGCGGGCTGCGCGAGTTGCCCGCTGTCAATGGAATGGAGCTGGTTCAGGGAGACTGGCTGCGCACGGGTAAAGCGGGAATGGCCAAACTCATCTACCCTGATGGTACAGAGGCAACGCTAGGGTCTAATTCCACTTTAAATATTCAACGCTTAACCACCAGTGATAGGGTGGGGGTCTCTGTGCTTTCAGAAACCGGCAGCTCAGCCTCGTCACAAGGGCAGCAATCTTCCCTGCAATTGTGGGCGGGTAGTGTCTGGAGTAAAGTGAAAAGTCTTGTGAATCTGGATGATGAATATGAAGTGGAGACACCCACGGCAGTAATGGGTGTGCGGGGTACGTTGTATTTGGTCAGTGTTAATCCTGAAAATGGCTCTACTCAGGGGGATGTGATCGATGGGGTGGTAGGAGTCTCGCAAAATATCGAAGCGACGCAGGCTGCCCCGATCCAGCTCGTAACGATGGGTCGGACCCTAAGGTTAGTTTCTTTAAGCGAGCCTTTGCCCAATCAGCAAGTGATCAGCTCTCAGGAATTAATCAAGACTACTCAACCCGAAATCTTAGTGCAATTAATCAATGATATTCTGGAACGGACGAAGGAATTGGTCATACTAACGAAAGAGCAACAGCAGGCCTTCAGCCAAACTGGAAATGTGGAGGATATTAAAAGTGCGGTTGGAACGTCCTATAAATTAGACGAGTTAACTAGTTTTTCTAAGGAGTTTATGGCTAGTCTGGAGACGTCGGACAAGTTAGAAGAGATTAACCAGGTTTTGGTCGAAAATAATCAGTCTCTCGATCAGTTGCGATCAACGACAGAGACTCTGAGAACTGAGACTGAGCAATTAAGGACTGAAGTCGTAGAAACAGCTGAAGAGGCTGGAGTGAGTCAGGAAGAGATTGAGGATATCGGAAATCAGGCTGTAGGTGTACCGCCAAGTGCGGGGTCAGTACCGCCGCCCCCAACTCCGCTTGCGCCACCTCCAACACCACCGCTCCCGCCGGTTACTACACCGGACCCGAGCAATGGGGGAGGCGGTTCGAACAGTGGTGGCAGTAGCAGTAGTAGCGATACGACGGTATTATCCACTAATTATTTAGTAAGTTCAAGTACGATTAGTAATGTGTCTTATGCGACAAGCCGCGCTAGCTTTCTAGCCAACTTGGCGAAAGGTGAGAGCCATCAGAGCTGGGATACCTCGGGAGTACATGATCCAGTGCTGAACAACGATCGAATTGTGATGACCGCACAGAATAACACGCCAATGATCTACACCATTTCCGTGGCTTCAGCTCCCCTGTCGGCATTAGTACCCATATCTCAAGGTCAGCCGATCACATTTACAAATGGGGTAAACCTTGACTTTGGTGATTTAACCATTCCGTCTGGCGCGCAAGTCAGAGCAGAGGATGTATCGTCCTCGGTAGGGGAGAGTATTCCTGAGGGGATGGCCCTGGCCGGTGGAGCCGTTAATTTTACACTCAGTGGAATGGGGACGGGTTTATTAGAAGCGCCTGTTAGTTTAATCATGCCCTTGAATGGAGATGTAGACCCAGCGCAAGTGGGGGTTTATTATCTTAATGGCTCAGCGTGGGACTACCAAGACTCTGCCGTCCGAGATGGAACGGTGGTGGCCCAAGTTAATCACTTCTCCATTTATGCCGTTTTGTCGAGGGAGGATCCTGTTAATCTTCTGAGTCAATCGGTCTCGTCAGATGGTACACAAATCAAATTGTCGTTTGATCAGAGTCTTCATAGTAGTTCTAAACCAGAGACAACTGATTTTTCTATCACTTCGAATGGCACTCGGATCAATGTTCTAAGCGTAGCCGTGGATAATAAATCCCTTTACCTAGACCTTGAGCAACCAATCCGTAAGAATGACCACGTAAAGATCTCCTATAGTGTAGGACCTTACCACATCCGGGATTTAGAAGGAAATAGTGTTCGGGATTTTAGTAATCGCTCAGCTTTAACTGATTTTTTGCCGGGGCCCAGGGTAGTTATGAATAACCCTGGCACGGAGACTGTTCAGGAAATTACGGTGTATTTCTATAATAGTGAACTGAGTGCGGAAACATTATCCCTCCAAGCTGTGGACCAAGTTATCAAAGGGTCACAAATTATTCTTAATCCTACGGCGAATCCTGAGAACCCGATAGGTTTAGGAATATGCGAGATTGCTTGGGGACAAGAAGTTATGCCAACAGTGGAGACAAACGGTGATTTTGGTCAGAGTTTGAGCTTAACACTGTCAGAGCCCTATACCTTCAGCACAGGTGATACTATCGATATCCATTTTGTGCGCGGTGCTGTGAAGAATGCCCTAGGTGAGGTTACCGGGGCTGCAGAAACAGAGCTCGTTATTCCGTCTCCGCCCAGGTTTACTGTTAACCGTGATAATGTAGTTGTTCAGGGTATTGCTGGCGCGGAAGTAAAACTCTATCGATGGGGAGAGGTTACTCAATACGGTGAACCCCTTAGCTTGGATGCCAATGGGCAAGGGAATTTCTCTGACCTGATCGACTTAGACTATTATTTAGTTCAAACCGCAAATAATATTGGAGGTATGCCCAGTGACCGCTTTTTTGCTGGACCATCCTCGCGGGTTATAGCCGGAGTAATCTCATTACCGGAAGGGTCCGTGGCCTTGAGGAATATTCATGTTTATCTTAATACGGAGGGAAATGACTATAACGCTTGGACGAAGGTGAACATTAAAAAAAGTACGTCCTCCACGCCTTATTTTTTAACGCTGCCTGCCAATCAATCTGCTGAAGAGGGTTACCGTGTTTTCTATCATCTCAATTCATTAGAGGGATATTTCCCTGTTGGTTGGTACGCGGGTCCGGATAGAATGACGTTGAATCCCTATTTAGCGACGGAAGTTTACTTTACCAGTGAAGGGAACCATGAGATCGATCTCACACTCATGAAAGAACTAGCAGGCAGTACACCGCCTCTGGAAGAGGATATTGATGTGACTACTAACTTGGATGCTGAGGACAGTGTAACGGTCAGAGGGTTAGCGGTGGGGGATTTATTAAGAATTTATGACGCACCGATAGGCGGTAGTTTATTAGGAGAAGCGACTGTGAATGAAGCTGAAAACTCGACCACAGTGTCTGGCCTCAACTTGGGCTATGACGCTGGGAGTATTTGGGTCACAGTAACGAATCTTGGGCTAGGGGAAAGTAGCCTTATTCAAAAAGATTTCGCGGCAGAATTGTTACTTTCGGCAGCCGTTACTCCGATCACGACAAACGGGGCGATCAGTAGGGTTAGGGTGACCATCAAGAGTTCTGCGAGTGACCACTTTGTTGTGATTATTACGGATCAAGGGATAGATACTCCAGATGTTGGAGACCCTGTCCCTACCTGGCAGCGAGGAGACTTCCCTAGCTCTTCCGACTTCGACTTAAAGAAAAACAAAAAAGCCCCTAGATTAAGGGCTCGGTGCAGTGCAATGATTTGATGTTGAGATTATAGATTACTTATGTTAAGTAGTCAGAGCGAAATAAGCAATCACAATTATGCAGATTACTGCCGAAGCTGCAATTATCAAAATCTCTTGGCGAGTTGGTAAATGAAACGGGGATTCTTTATATTGCTTCCATGGCATACAATTTCACTCCTAACATATTTTGGTACTATTAATGCTATTCGGGCACTGACATGCTTATTCCTTCTTGAACCAGCATGAAAGCTTTGCTAAATTAGAGCTTATAATTCTAAATTTCAACAAAAAAAGACTCAAATCCGTTCTCTAAAAGGTTATGATCACAGAATTCGTTCTTTTGTAACTATTCATGAAAAGATATTCCCAAATTAGAGTTAAAGTAGGATGAAAAACATAACTCTGCGATCTTAGCCATTTAGATTTTTAAAAGGTTGACAAATGAAGTGGTCAAATGCTAAAATAATTAAATGTGGTGACTTCTCACCGCAACCGCTCGAATCAGGTATTAACGGGTTTTTTAGCTTTAAGAAACCGACCTGCAATGGCGAGTCTAGGGCATGGGAGGTGTATTTATATGTATGCAGTGATTGAAACTGGTGGTAAGCAATTTCGCGTTCAAGAGGGCGACGTACTTTACGTTGAGAAATTGGATGCTAACGTCGGAGATGCCGTAACGATTGATAAGGTTCTCCTCGTGGAAAAAGACGGAGCAGTTAATGTCGGAACCCCTGTTGTGGCGGGTGCTACAGCAGTGCTGAAAGTAGTGGAGCACGGTAAAGGGGAGAAGATTATTGTCTTCAAATTCAAGTCCAAGAAAAACTATCGTCGCAAGCAAGGACATCGTCAACCCTACACAAAAGTGGTTGTCGAGGCACTCCAAGCGTAAGCGCCAAGATGGCATTCGNNGAAGAGGGTCAGGACATAGTCTGTGCGGGGGTTTCTGCACTGAGTATTGCGGCTGTCAATGGGTTGGAGCATTTCTTATCGGTGGTCCCTAAAGCTCAGGAGGCTGATGGACATCTCTCCTGTCGGCTGGAGGGGATTTCTGAGCAAGACTTGGAGAAGGCCCAGTGGATTTTGCAAACGATGGCGTTAGGTATTGAAAAAATACGAACGACTTATAGTCAAAACTATATAATTATTGATCGAAGGAGGTGGACTCCATGCTAAAAATGAATCTTCAACTGTTCGCCCATAAAAAAGGGGTAGGTAGCTCACGAAATGGTCGTGATAGTAACGCTCAACGTCTGGGTGTGAAACGCGGCGATGGTCAATTCGTCAAAGCTGGTACGATTATTGTGCGTCAACGTGGAACGAAGTTTCATCCCGCTAAAAACTGTGGTCTGGGTAAAGATGACACCTTATTTGCTTTGATTGACGGCTACGTCAAGTTCGAGCATAAAGATCGCTTGCACAAACAAGTTAGTATTTATGCAGAACGTGCAAAAACCCCGATAGCTATCGCCCTATAAGCTGTTTCTTATTGACCCCTGGGTTTTCCCAGGGGTTTTATTCGTATATACAACTATCGATCAAACTGATTTGCAGAATTTAAGTGAGGGGGAAGGGTAACGATGTCAGAGGTTGAAGAAACTTTGTTGTCAGAGATGTTACAATGGTATCGCCTTCAGAGGCATGACTATCTAAATCACTGGCAGGTGATTATGGGCAATTTACAGCTCAACCATCCGGAGGAGGCTCTTCAGTATATGCGGGATACGGTCACCGGGTCGCAGGAAGAGCAAAAGATAGGGCATCTGGCCGAACCCCACTTAGCTGCAATCATGCTGGGTTTATTAATTCGTCTGAGTCAGAACAGGATTACTGTGACGATCGATTTTCCCGAGGAGATGAAACAGAACGAGTTTTGGCAAGATCATTGGCAAAAGGAATATGTAGAGCAGTTATACGGGTACACTAAAGAATGCATGGAAGCTTCTTTGCGGTCTAAGTCGTTGAAAGACTTGCAAGCTGAGCTGTATTTATTCGATGAGCCGGGTGGTTTCTCTTGCCAGTTTATCTTATCGGACGAGGAGACGGTCCTTTACGATAAAATGGTGCCGTTTAACGGGCTTTGAAATAAGTAATCCGTTGAATGTGGTAAGGGAAAGGCTAGATTAATCTAAATAGGCTAAAGTGAGTTAGAGTAAGTAGAGTAAGTAGAGTAAGCTAAGCTAAGCGGTAAGAGTTAACTTGATTAAGGAGATTTTAGGTATGTTTTACGATCAGGCAAAGATTTATGTTAAAGCTGGAGATGGCGGAGCGGGTGCTGTTGCCTTTCGCCGTGAGAAATATGTTCCGGAGGGCGGACCGAGTGGTGGAGACGGTGGTCGTGGGGGAAATGTAGTTTTCATAGGGGATGAGGGTTTAAGGACTCTTGTGGACTTTCGCTATAAACGCCATTATAAAGGGGATCGCGGTGATCATGGACAAGCCAAGAATATGAGCGGCAGGGGCGGAGAAGATATTATTCTGCGTATTCCCGTCGGAACTGTGGTCCTCGATGATAGTACAGGAGAGCCTATAGCCGATATTATTGAACATGACCAGCGTGTTGTAGTCGCAGCAGGTGGACGAGGTGGACGGGGTAATGCTCGGTTTATGAGTAATACTAATAAAGCGCCTACTTTGGCGGAAAATGGTGAACCGGGTGAGGAACGCTGGCTGCGTTTAGAGTTGAAGCTTTTGGCTGATGTAGGGTTGGTCGGGTTTCCAAATGTGGGAAAATCCACGATGATTTCCAAAGTGTCTGCGGCAAAACCCAAAATTGCCGATTATCATTTTACCACCCTGATACCTAATTTGGGGGTGGTCGATATCGAGGATGGGGAAAGCTTTGTGATGGCAGATATTCCAGGCTTGATTGAGGGTGCTCATTCGGGAGCGGGCTTGGGACATGAGTTCTTACGTCACACCGAGCGAACTCGCTTGATTCTGCATGTCTTAGATATTTCTGGGTCAGAGGAACGGGATCCCTTGGAGGATTTCCGGATTATTGAAGAAGAACTTCGGCTTTATAGTCCGGAGCTTGCTCTGCGACCGGTGATTATTGTGGCTAATAAAATGGATATCCCGGGTTCTGAGGAAAACTTGCAGCGTTTAAAAGAAGCCGTGGATGGTCGTAACGAAATCTTTTCAGTTTCGGCTGCGAAAGGGGAAGGCTTGCAAGCACTAATTTATCGTATTGCCCAGATCCTGCCGGATATCCCGGTTCCTGAGATTGTCAGCCTTCCGGTTGATCATCGTGTTACGAAAGCAGAATCAGATCCGCGCTTTGAGATCTTAAAGGAAGAGGATCTGTTTATCGTGGTCGGTAAAGAAATCGAGAGGCATGCTAAGATGACCTTGTTTGATCGAGAAGAGAGTGTCTATCGTTTCCAAAATATTATCAAGGCTATGGGAATTGACGATGCTTTAAATGCGGCAGGGATCAAAGAAGGGGACAAAGTGGAGATTGCGGGCTATAAATTTGATTGGGTCTAAGGGCCAGGTTCCTATGAGCTGGACGGATGGTTGTTAAGGGGGGAGCGCGGTGAAGAAGCAGCTTTGGTTAGGAATACTAACTGGATTCTTGATTCTGGCCTTAGCCCTTGGCGGATGGTGGATTTGGGGAACCCCTCAGGGTCCACTGAAGGTCAAAGCTGGAGCTGTAGCACCTATCTCGATGCAAGAAGACGTCTATGCGACGGGCAGCCTTGTTCCGGTGTCTCGTCAAGAGGTGCGTGTCCTAACGCCCGGGCGTGTTACGAGTGTGGCGGTGAAAGTAGGGGATTCCGTTCAACTGGGACAAACCCTGGTCACACTTGATACAACCCTTGTCGATGCCCAAGTAGCCCAAGCAAAGGCGAACGTTGAGGCCGCCCAAACGGGTGTCAATGTGGCGCAAGCTAATTTGGCGGATTTGAAGAAAGCTCAAAGTGTTAGTGCTGATGCTAGTGCTAGTGCTAGTGCTAGTGCTAGTGCTAGTGCTAGTGCTAGTGCTAGTGCCAATGCCAATGCTAGTGTTAGTGCTGATGCAGATGCAGATGTAAGTGCGGTCACTGTAGCCGGTCTCTTAGCCGATGCTTATGGAAACGGTATCGCTGGTGGTTTAGGTGATTCTGCCGGAACTGACAGTATCGGTGGAACTGCAAATGGTACTGGCGCTGGTGATTTACATAATAGTGGGATCTCAGTAAGTCCCGGCGTTGTTAAGCAAGCTGAGGGAGTACTATCCCAAAGTAAAGCGGCATTAAAGCAGGCGCAAGAGATGCTTAAAGTGGCTCAGGCGCAACAGGGGCAAATGATCCATAAAGCGATGATCCCTGGTACTGTCCTGGAGGTTAATGCTGAGGATGGAAATCTCTCGCCTGTGCAGGTCCCGCTGGTGGTTGTGGCCGATCTAACTCAGATGAACGTCGAGGCGCAACTGAATGAGGTCGATGCGGGAAAGGTGCAAATGGACGGGAAAGTGGCGATGACCAGTAAGGTGCTGGGAGATACGACGGTTCAAGGCAGAATTGTCGGGATCGCTCCGGCGGCGGTGACTAAGCCCAGCCTCCAAGGAAATGCTTCCCCGACGGTAGGGATAAAAATCCGGTTAGATCAAGTGCCAGCCGGATTGAAGCCAGGATTTACAGTGAGCATTCAAATAATTGTGGCGACCAAAGCGGGGATTTTGGCGGTTCCTCAAGAGGCCCTTTTTCAAGAAGGAAACAAGAACTATGTCTATCGGATTCAAGAGGGTCGCCTGCGTAAGACCGAGGTGAAGCTGGGAATCGGGAACGATACCCATCAGGAAATTTCCTCTGGTTTAAACGCCGGGGACCAAGTGGTCCTGAATCCCTCTAAGGAATTATCGGAAGGAATGACGGTAGCGCCTGAAGTAGGGAGTGGGGGAGCATGAGTCTCCTAGAAGGATTACGAGGGGCTCTCTTTAGTTTGCGGACTAATAAATTACGGACCGGCTTGACAATGCTGGGGATTATCATCGGAATTGCTGCAGTCATCGCTGTGGTCACCATCGGGCTGGGTGGTAAAGCAGCCATCATGCAGGAGATGGAGAAAAGCGGAGTTAACCTGTTCGTCTTGTACACGAAATCTGTCGGACAAACCGGACAAGCCGAAGCAAACCGCTTAACCCTTGCGGATGGAGAGAGTTTGAAACGGGCTCTGCCGCAAATTAAAAGCTTGCTGCCGGCCAGCATTGAGTATACTGCCGTAGAGGTGAGTCAAAAGCGTTCTTCCGCTATGCTCGTCGGAACAACCCCGGAGTTTGCAGATTTGAGGCGTCGAGATATTGCGAAGGGTCGCTTTTTCTCAGAAGAAGAGTTTTCCGCGGACCGTCGCGTAGTGGTGATCGACCAGACCTTAGCCGACAATTTAATAGGGGCTGGGAATCCTTTGGGGCAGCAGGTCATGATTCATAATGTCCCTTGCCGGGTGATTGGGGTTTTGGCTAAGGATCAATCAGCCTTTGCGCAATTTAATGTGGGTCCGCAGAATGCTTATGCCTATATGCCTTGGGGGACCTGGTCGGATATTTTCCAATCTCAAAGGGTGGATCAGCTAGAAGGTGCGACCTATCGGGAAACGGATTTGGAAAGCGTGATTGCCAATGTTAAGTGGATTTTGAATGTACGTCATGGGACCACTAATCAGTATGAGGCCTTTAATGTCCAACAATTGGTTCAATCGGCCAATAAGATCATGCGCATTCTGACAAGCTTTATCGGTCTCGTCGCTGGAATCTCCCTTTTGGTGGGGGGGATCGGCATTATGAATATTATGTTAGTTTCAGTAACAGAACGCACTCGTGAAATTGGCTTGCGCAAAGCGGTAGGAGCTAAGGAACGGGATATTCTGACCCAATTCTTATTAGAAGCCATCGTCTTATCCTTGATCGGAGGAATCGTGGGCATCGCTCTAGGGATAGGGAGTGCGCTGACGGTAGCCTATCTTTTGCACTGGCCGCCGCTTTTCTCAGGCTGGGCGATTCTAGCGGCCGTGTCCTTTTCCGTCGGAGTGGGACTGTTCTTTGGATTTTATCCAGCATTAAAGGCGGCTAAGCTCGAACCCATGGCCGCTTTGAGATATGAGTGAGTAATGCAAGTTGTGCAAGTTGGGGACGGTTCTTGACTTGCATTAATGCAAGCAAGACCGCCCCCATGTTCCAAGGACCGATGGTCGCTTTGAGATATGAGTTAAGTAACGTAAAAATTAGATACGTGTGAGTCAATGAGATATGTGATGAGAAACGAGATATGAATAATGGGTAATGAGTAATATTTAGGGGGAGATTATTCGTGTTAACAGGTAAACAAAAACGTTATTTAAGAGCTATGGGCAATGAAATGGATCCGATCTTGCAAGTGGGTAAGGGCGGAATCGCAGAAAATGTGGTCACCCAAACGAACGAAACCTTGGAGGCTAGAGAACTCATCAAAGGCCGTGTCTTGCAAAACTGTATGGAGGAGCCAAAAGCCGTGGCTGCAGAACTAGCTGAGCAGACAGGGTCCGAACTCGTGCAAGTTATCGGGCGGAATTTTCTACTCTTCAGACAATCTAAAGACAAGCCGTTCATAGTTCTACCCAAGTAAGTGTAATAGTGTAATAGTGTAAGTAGGGGACGGTTCGTGCATTTACTTGCACAACTTATATCAGAACTAAAAATACAATCAAGGACCTCTCTTATCAGGGGTCTTTTCTAGTACATTCAGACCTCCATGCCGCTGCCCGGAACCATTGATGAATGCAAATAGGCTATTTCCAAGGTAGATGTATTCACAATTATTTTTGCTAAACCCTGAACCTTATATTTGCAAAGCAGAAAAGACCTCACGTTGAGGTCTTTTCTGCATGCTTATTAGGCTCTTTCTCAAAGACGATGCTTTGTTACACAAATTGGTAGTTATCTTTCTTGCAAATCCTTGATATGACTGTATTGTGTTTTTCAAGTTTCGTTCAAATCATCTTATTTGAGAAAGAGCCGCTTATTATTCAAGAAATTTAAAAATAGCCTTATATTAAAAGATCGCGTGGTCTATAAAATTCACAGTCTAACTTTCTAAAATCCTTATTGTTCCAGGTCAAGATTGGTAGTTCCAAAATCCTTGATTTCTCGGCTAGTATACGTCTACAAAATCTATGTTTACGTCTCGAAACCGAGCTAAGACATGTTGCATCAGAATTTCTTCTTCGAGTTCAACACCGTCAGATTCAACAAAATTCTCAAATACTTGTATAATAGCATTTTTTTCAAATTTATATAATTTACGTAAGACCCAATAGGCTTCGATAAGGACAAGTGACAAAATATAGAACTTCGTGTCACCTTGTTCAATAAGTCGTACCAATTGTTCGGCTTGAACTTCGTCGTCTTTAACGAATAGACGAATGAGAATGTTGGTGTCGGCGATCATCGGTTTACTCATTTTCCGACTCATTTAACTGGCTGACAATTGCTTTCGCGCGTTCAATTCTTGCTAATTCAATAGCTTCGTCTACATCTATGGGGAACGTAGGTTTTAATGCTCCCATGACCCCTCGAATTGATTTTTTGGTTTTAGGCTGAACTTCAATAATTCTGTCGCTTTCATCTAAGACAAAAGCTAATCTATCTCCCTCTTTAATGTTTAAAAGAGTTCTTAGTTCAACCGGAATAGTTAACTGTCCCTTGCTAGTTAACTTTCCAGAGAGAAGTTGCTTTCCCATAATAAATGTCTCCCCTCCAAAAGTATTACCTATATTATAAGTAATACTTTTTAATAAGTCAAGTTTTACCATTTGTTATATAAAGCACAGTGCCTAAACCTGAAAGTGGCAATATCCTCGCAATTTAGATAAATGAATAAAAAAAAATCCACGTCCAGATAGACTTTAAACTATAGTTTTTTGGTATAATTCAAAGTATAGTCCAATTCTCTGGATACATTTACCTTTAGTTCAAACATAACTCTACCCAATTCGTTGATTTTGCTCAATTTAGGGAGGGGAGTTTTAGGATGCCGATTACTCAGTTTGCTAGTCCATTATCGGTTAGCGAGGGGCTTGAGTTAGTTTCTCGAATTGATGAAGAAGTTGTTTACATAAATGGGGGCACGGATCTAGTGATCCAGATGCAGAGCGGGAAGCTGCAACCTGCTTGGCTCATAGACCTTTCTCAGATTTCAGAATTGAAGTTTATTAAGCAAGATGAGGGCAGGATAAAAATCGGAAGTGGAACAACCTTCAGTCAAATCGGTGAGAGCAGCCTCATTAGGGAGAAGGCTAGGTGTCTGAGTCAGGCGGCGTCGCAGGTCGGGTCCACGCAAATCCGTAACCGGGCAACTCTCGGTGGAAATATCGCCAATGCTTCACCTGCTGGAGACAGTCTGCCTACGTTATTAGCACTTGAGGCTTGGGTCAGGATACAGGGACCACGGGGGTCTAGGAGGGTATCTTTTGCTGAGTTTCAGGCAGGAAACGGCTCAGGGCTGAAGGAAAAGGAATTAATAACTGAGATCGATTTCCCAGTGTGGGAACCTAAAGAGAAGACACAGGTTATAAGCGCCTTCAAAAAATTAGGCACTCGGACTGCTGTAACGATTGCTCGTCTGAATATTGCAGCATGGCTGGAAGTGGATTCGGAAAATGAAACGATCCATCATTCAAGATGGGCTGTGGGAGCTTTAGGGCGGACTCCCTTTCGTTTAGAGGACTTGGAGCGGGAATTGCACGGCAAGAGGGCTATTCCAGCGCTGGCTCGGGAGATTGCAGATCGACTGACAGAGGTTGTTGACCGGGCAATCCCTGGACGGGCTTCACAGGAGTATAAACGTCAGGCTATTCGCGGTCTCGCGTATGATCTACTCAATGACTTGTTTCCAAGGTCAGAACAGATCATACAGAATTGGTAATCGAGCGCTCTAACGTAGTGCCAATCTGAGATACTAGTGAATTGATTGAGATATGGGCGTATTAATGCAACTGCGAACATAGTGATCACCTGATCCTGTATTCATGAGTCATATCATTGATTCTTAGGGTTGTCAAAGAGGAGATTAGCTAAATTCGAGAATTAACACGATAAGTTTAAAATAGTATGAGATTTAACTGGGAGGTTAAGAGATGCCTGATGATGAGATAATGATTCCAGTATTTAGGCAGCTCTTTAATTCGATCGAAGAAGGGGTTATTGTTACTGACCGCAATGGCAAAATCATCTTCTATAATACTGAGATGGCTAAATTAGAAGAGTTAGCAACTGAAAATGTCATCGGAAAGAATTTAGCCGAAGTCTATGATGCGGTGACTCTGGAAAGTAGTGAACACCTAAGTGTTGTTCTAAGCGGAGAACCTGTTCTGGAAAAGCATAAAACCTATTTCACCAATCAAGGGAAAGAAGTCAATATTATTGCCAGTACGTTTCCTGTCATAGAAAATCATGAGGTTATAGCGGTCTATTCGGTGTGTAAAAACATTACCAAGTATAAAGAACTCTTGACCAAGACGATGCAATTACAGGATCAAATCGCTCTTGAAGGGCAAGATCAGCGTGGTAATAACGGAACTCGCTATACCTTTGATTCGATTGTCTCTGCCAGCTCTGCCATGCAGAGTCTGATTGCGTCCGCCAAGAAGGCAGCTGTGGCCGACGGGTTTATCTTAGTCTTCGGAGAAACTGGAACAGGTAAGGAATTACTGGTTCAAGCAATTCATAATTACAGTGCTCGCAAGAAGGAGCCTTTCGTGGCGATTAACTGTGCCGCGATTCCGGAAACGTTGCTGGAGAGCATTCTCTTTGGGACAACCAAGGGGGCTTTTACAGGGGCGGTGGAATCGAAAGGTCTGTTTCAACAAGCTGGGAACGGGACCTTGTTCTTAGATGAACTTAATTCTATGAGTAATGCCCTCCAGGCTAAGCTTTTGCGCGTTGTGCAAGAGAAAATGGTGAGGCGGGTCGGCGGGACCACAGAGATTCCCATTCACTGCCGAGTGATCAGTTCTACCAATATTGATCCTTGGGAATCCATCAACAACGGCAGTTTGCGCAAAGACCTTTTTTATCGGTTAGCGGTTATGACTCTCTTTCTTCCCCCTTTGAAAGATCGCCAGGAAGATATCGAGGCGTTAATGAATTATTTTTTAAACCGCTATCAGAACATATATGGCTTGGGCGGGGTCGTGATGGGTGAGGAGTTAAAGAATGTTTTCTTAAATTATTTGTGGCCAGGGAATGTTCGAGAATTAGAACATATTCTAGAAAGTGCTATGAACATGCTTGATGGTCGCAAAGTCATTACTATTGACCATCTGCCCCATTATCTAAGGGCAAAGTTCCTCAGTCAAGTGGGGACGTCTACTGAATTCT
>DOPS01000124.1:3854-4164 GCA_003512645.1 Desulfosporosinus sp. | reverse complement strand
AATTCTTAGGCAGGCAACAAAGTTTTGCACGTAACCTTAACGATCCCTGTAAGCGGGTTTAGAGGATTTATCTAAGCAAATAAATTTTGCGTCCAGGTTATCAGGAAGGACAAAAGGGCAGATGACACAATTATCTGAAATTAGGCACCATTCTTGCAACAAGTATTAGGTTTACTCTATAAAATATGGAACTCTTCGCCTGGAAAAAACGAAAGAATGTGGGGTGATGGCGATTGGCTTTTACGGATTTTATTAATTTTCTGATGAAGAATACTAAAACGATTATAGAGTATTCTGAGAATCATTTTAC
>DOPS01000124.1:0-3816 GCA_003512645.1 Desulfosporosinus sp. | reverse complement strand
TGTATTCCAAGTTTGTCCATGTTTGCTATTTTAGTAACAATCCCAATGTTTGGCTTAGGTCGAAAGTCTGCTTTGCTGGCGTTAGTGCTTTATGCCATGATGCCTTTGATTCGTAGCGTCTATGACGGAGTTAAAAACGTCGATCGCAATGTGATCGAAGCGGCTAAAGGGATGGGTATGAGTACGAGAAGGATTCTCGTCGAAATTCTTGTGCCACTAGGTATGCCAATCATTTTTGCGGGGTTTCGAGTTACTGTGGTCATGACGACCGGCATTGCAGCGATTGCTACCTATATTGGAGAACGTAATTTAGGACGATTTATCCAGGAAGGTCTTGTACGTTCTAATACGCCTATGATGATCACAGGAGCCTTGATCATCTCGGTGATTGCCATCGGTTTAGATACTATCCTTGGCCTGATTGAGAAAAGGATTGTTCCTAAAGGATTAAGAATTAGTCGCTAACTCCTCATCAACAGAGAAAAGTCTATCTGAGGACAGGAGAACGTTTGCAGAGGAGGATTCAAAATTGATTGAACTAAAGCAAATTACGAAACAGTACCCAGGTCAAGCAATGCCAGCAGTCGACCAATTATCTCTTTCTATTCCTAAAGGGGAGATATGTGTCTTAGTCGGACCCTCAGGCTGCGGGAAGAGTACTATTTTGCGTATGATTAATCGAATGATCGAGCCTACGTCCGGGGTAGTCAATATTAACGGAGAAGATGTAACGCACACCGACTCAGACCAACTGAGGATGGGGATTGGCTATGTCATTCAACAGATTGGCCTACTGCCGCACCGAACGATTGCCGAGAACATTGCCATCGTGCCCCGCTTATATAAATGGCCGAAAGAGAAGATCAAGCAACGTGTTGATGAGCTGATCGTTATGATGGGGCTCGACTTAGAAAAGACAAGGGGAAAGTATCCGTCTCAGCTTAGTGGGGGGCAAATGCAGAGAGTTGGAGTCGCCAGGGCCATGGCTGTTGATCCTCCGATTATGCTGATGGATGAGCCCTTTGGAGCGGTTGACCCGATAGCACGGACGCATTTGCAGGATGAATTTCTTCGTTTACAGAAAGAGATTAAGAAGACTATTGTCTTTGTCACCCATGATATTAACGAAGCTATTAAAATGGGAGATAGCATTGCTATTTTTAATGCTGGAAAATTAGTTCAATTTGGGACTCCGGAAGAGATCTTAACCAATCCGGTCAATGAGTTTGTCGAGGACTTCATCGGTCGCGATCGGGTTGTTAAAAAGTTGAATTTGTATCTCGCGGAAGATGCCATGCAACCTATTGGGTGTGTGTTAAGGGGAAATGAATGGCAGAATGCAGCCCAGAAAATGAAGGACGCAGGGGTAGAGGTGGCTTTCCTTTTAAATGAAGCGGGTAAGGTTTGGGGACATATCACGTCTTCGGATCTTCGTGAGTTTGGAAGTGATATGGAGGGGTTAAGGAAACAAGTTCTGAGGACGCAAAAAGCCTTTGTCCAAACGACAACTCCTTTCCCGGATGCCCTCTCTTTATTGCTGGAATATGATGCGGATTACCTCGGAATTCTGAAGGATAAAGAACTATGTGGGATGCTCTCTTTCAAAGGCATTAGGAAGCATGTTTACAGGAAAGAGGGTGAGTAAATGAATTGGGAGCATTTCAGGTATGCTCTTTTCGAGAAGGCCCCAGAGGCTTTGTGGGAGCATTCCATGATCGTTCTGATTACCATAACTCTTGCCATCCTGATTTCCATACCGCTTGGAGTCTTCTTAAGCCGTCCAAAATATAAAAGGTTCGGTCTTGTTACCCTTAATGTTCTTAACCTGTTACAAGCTGTTCCAGGGATTGCTGTGATTGCCTTGGCTTTACCGATTCTCGGTTTGGGAATGAAACCTGCCATAGTCGCGCTTTTAGTCCAAAGTTTGTTGCCCATCGTTAGAAATACGATTGCTGGTTTAATGGGAGTTAGTTCGGATGTGAAGGAAGCTGCTTGCGGCATGGGGATGTCCCAACGAAGAATTCTTATAGAAGTGGAGATTCCCTTGGCCATACCGATTATTCTTAGCGGTATCCGGACCGCGACTGTTTATGTCGTGAGTATAGGTACACTGGCCGCTCTGATTGGGGCTGGCGGTTTGGGCAATCTCATTATGGGCGGCTTGGCTCTCTTCCGGCCTGAATACTTGCTGGTTGGGGCAGGGCTCGGGGCGCTGATGGCTATCTCCTTGGATCGGATGATTAATTACTTAGAGTTTAGGATTACTCCGCCTGGGATGCGGGTTGAGTAGGGAGGAATTGTTTTAGCCCGTTCGCACATCCTTCGCCGGTAGGTATACTTTGGGGATCGCGGCTTCGGCGATACTCTCCACTGGAGACTATCGTGATTCATCGCTATTCACTTGACGCCGAGGCTAAAACGCAAAACCTCCGAGCTTTCTGAATGTGAACCGTTGCGTTTCTTAACGCCTCGTCGCCTGCGTTCATTGACGCGATTCCTCTCACATGCTCTCTCAGCTAAAACAATTCCTCTAGCTTGGGTCGACGGGTAGAACGACGGGGTATAGAACGCGGGGTTTAGAATGATGGAGGGGTCTGGGTACTGTTTGCGTTTATGACGCAAAAGCGCTTTTGAGGGGAACACTAGGGGAACATATGGGGAAGGCGGGACGGTTCTTGGCTTGCTTTCTAAGTAAGAGGAATCCTTTGGGATTGTCGATGGGGGTTTAGAAGGTGTTGATGGACTCTGTGAAAGGGGTTGTATCGTTTAGGCGAAAAGGAGATATGGCGAGGGTTTAAGTTTGCATTACTTGAGATTTGAAGGAGGGGATGCCAGAAATTTGAAATAAAGGCTACGTAAGTATTGTGAAAAGATGTATAATTGGACCAACTTATTAAAAGGAAGGGGTATGTACATGAAGAAACGATCATTATTTCTCGTTGCAATCTTGTCCCTGACACTAGCTTTAGGAGGGGTAATGGGTTGCGGTGCAAAGGCGCCTGCAGCAGCACCTACACCTGCTCCAGATAAGGCAAAAGAAGGACCTACTATTAAGATTTCGTCCAAGACCTTTACAGAAGCAGCACTCTTAGGAACGATGAGCTTCCAGTATCTAAAAGGTTTAGGGTATCCGGTTGAGAATAAAATGGGGCTTGGTGAATTGGCTGTTATCAGACCAGCCTTGACTTCTGGGCAAATCGATCATTATTGGGAGTACACTGGAACGGGTGTTATGAATTTAATGGAGCATGCTCCCGTGTTTGAGGCGGATGAAAGCTACAAACTCATTAAAGAGTGGGATGCTAAGAATGGAATTGCGTGGTTGGATTATGCACCACTTAATGACACCTATGGGATTGTTGTTCGGGCCGATGTTGCCGAAAAGTATAAGCTGAAAACTATCTCTGACTATGTTGCCCAAGTGAAGAAGGGTGAAAGCTTAAAATTCGTTGGTTTCCCTGAATGGGAAGGACGGGCAGATGGTTTGCCATCGTTTGAAAAGGTCTATGAGTTCAAAATGCCTAAAGGGGATTTTGTCAACGTAGCTATGGGTCTAAACTATGATACTCTTAAAGCTCAAAAAGGGGATTTAGCTTTAGCCTTCACTACAGAACCGAGGATTGTCACGGATAAGCTAGTGATGCTTGAAGATGATAAAAAGGCGTTCCCGGTCTATAATGCTGCTCCTGTCTTCCGTCAGCAAATCTTGGATGCGTATCCTAACTTAGCTGGCGAACTTAAGAAATTGAGCGCTGTGTTAGATACTGAGACGATCACTCAATTGAATATGCAAGCTGATGTTGAGAAGAAGTCCAT
>DOPS01000269.1:13510-15956 GCA_003512645.1 Desulfosporosinus sp. | reverse complement strand
GGATATTCGCCCAGTCTGATGGTTTCCGGGAACTTTGATATCGAGAGTGGTCGGAACGCTGTAGAACAGCTTCTAGCCCGTCATCCTGATCTGGATGGTATTTTTGCTGGAAATGATCTCATGGCGGTAGGAGCTCTCAAAGCTTTGCATGAACGAGGAATCCGAGTCCCAGAACAAGTCAAAGTCTGTGGGTTCGATGGAATTAGCTTGACAGAGATTACAGAACCGGAATTAACGACAGTTGCCCAGCCCGTCTATGAAATGGGAGCATTAGCTGCCCGGATTTTGCTGGACGAGATTGAGAGTGGGAGCCATGAGAATACGCTCATTGAGCTGGACGTCACGTTAATTCCCAGAAAATCGACCCAATAGGAGGAGACTTAAATGGATCAGCGACCCAAGATTGTCGTTATTGGTAGTTTAAATATGGATTTGGTCGTCAAAGCCGTGCGTGCTCCTAAACGCGGGGAAACGGTTCTCGGAGAAGAAATTCATTTCGTTCCCGGTGGCAAAGGTGCAAACCAAGCGGTGAGTTTAGCCCGTTTAGGTGCGGAGACAACCATGATTGGAGCGGTTGGGTCCGATGCGTTTGGAGTGGAACTCATGAAGGCCATACAAAAGGATGGCGTAAATACCTCGAGCATTAAGGTCCTCGATTCAGAAGCGACAGGTGTTGCCTCGATTCTCCTAGCAGAGGGGGATAACAGTATTGTGGTGGTTCCAGGAGCGAATGCCCAGTGTTTACCTGAGGATTTGGATCAGTATGAGGAAATAATTGCCGAAACAGATCTTGTGCTCTTACAATTAGAAATTCCGCTAGTGACCGTGGAGCATGCAATCAACTTGGCACGAAAGCACGGGAAGCTCGTGATGCTCAATCCTGCCCCAGCCCAAAGCCTTTCACGAGATCTGCTCAGCAAGGTTGATTATTTAACCCCCAATCGTTCCGAACTCGCCTTACTGACAAGGATGTCCGAAGAGTCTACGATTGCTCAAGGAATTGAGAACTTATTGGAGGTTGGAGTTTCGTGTTGTGTCACGACTCTGGGAGCTGAGGGAGTTGCTCTCATGGAAAAAGACGGCAGCTTGGTGGTAGTTGCAGGTCATAAGGTTCCCGTGGTGGATACTACGGGAGCGGGAGATGCCTTTAATGCGGGCTTGGCGTATGCTCTAGCCCGAAAGGAAATCGATACGAGAAGCCACGGAATTTGCAGTTCAGGTTTCGGCCCTGGCCGTGACTAAATTTGGAGCTCAGGGCGGGATGCCAATGTTGGCTGAGGTAGAAGCGTATTTCAGGAGGGACGAAAATGAAGAAGATCGGCATCTTAAACAGTGAAATTTCCAGAGTAATTAGCGAGCTTGGGCATATGGATAGGATCGTCATAGCGGATGCAGGTTTACCCATTCCTCCTCATGTCAAAAGGATTGACTTGGCTTTAAAAGCAGGTGTCCCATCGTTCATTGAAACGGTGGAGACCGTTCTTCAGGAAATGTGTGTGGAAAAGGCTTTTGTAGCACGAGAAATGGGATCAGCAAGCGCTACCAAAAAGGAAGAGCTGGTCGCAGTGTTACCCGGAGTTCAGATTAAGGTCATCACGCATGAAGAGTTGAAAGCTTTAACTCATCAGGCTAAGGCTGTGATCCGCACGGGTGAGTTTACTCCCTTTGCCAATGTCGTCCTTGAGGCTGGCGTCATCTTCTAAAAATTTAAAGGAGGGATTCAGGTATGACTGAACTCTTGACAATGGAGGGCATCAATAAGAGCTTCAGTGGAGTCAAGGTGTTGGAAAATGTTCAGTTTTCGCTCCGCCAAGGGGAAGTCCATGCCTTGATGGGAGAGAATGGCGCGGGTAAATCAACCCTGATGAAAATCCTTTCTGGGATTTATAGTAAGGATGCAGGATCAGTTCGAATTCACGGAACCGAGTCCTTGGCTTCTTCGCCTAGAACTGCCCAAGCTCTGGGAGTGGCGATCATCCATCAGGAACTTAACATGATCCCTGATCTATCCATCCAAGAAAATATGTTTTTAGGACGTGAATTTAAATGGGGTCGAACGGGCTTTGTTAACTGGCCCAAAATGCGCTCAGAAGCGAAGAGCTATTTACAGCAACTTGGGATGGATTTGAACTCAGATAGCCTAGTGGGGGGACTTTCAGTTGGACAGCAGCAAATGGTGGAAATTGCCAAAGCGCTTTCCATGCACGCCAAAATTCTGGTTCTAGACGAGCCGACGGCGGCATTGACCAAACGAGAAATCGAGAAACTCTTCCAGCTCATTGCGACCTTGAAAACCCAAGGGGTGGGAATGATCTATATTTCCCATCGTATGGAGGAAATTTTTCAAATCAGTGATCGGATTACTGTGTTACGGGATGGGCGTTATATAGGTACCCGAGATACAAACGTGACAACGATGGATGAGCTAGTGCAGATGATGGTTGGC
>DOPS01000269.1:12944-13435 GCA_003512645.1 Desulfosporosinus sp. | reverse complement strand
GGGAAGTATCAAGGAAAGATCTTCGTGAATGGTAAACCGGTGAAGATTACGAGCCCTGCTGAGGGAATTAAGGCCGGTCTGGCCTTGATTACGGAGGATCGGAAAGGGGAAGGCCTTGTCACTGATCTTTCGGTTCGAGAAAATCTAGCCTTACCTAACTTACGGTCCCTGTCGCGCTTTGGGTTTATCAGTCATCGGTCTGAACGGGAATTTGTGGACGAGAGCATTAAGAAATTGAACGTCAAAGTCCATCATTCTGGACAAGGGGTGAGCTCTTTAAGTGGGGGTAATCAGCAGAAAGTCGTGATTGGTAAGTGGCTGGCCACTCAGCCGAATGTTTTAATCCTAGATGAACCGACTCGAGGTGTGGATATCGGGGCAAAACGTGAAATCTATGATTTAATGAATCAGCTCGTTCAAAAAGGGGTGGCCATCATCATGATTTCCTCAGAACTTCCAGAGGTCCTCGGAATGAGCGATCGAGTACTCGT
>DOPS01000269.1:0-12935 GCA_003512645.1 Desulfosporosinus sp. | reverse complement strand
TGGGACCCCTTGTGGGTTTGATTCTCATCGTTTTCATCTTATCAATTATCAATTCAGACTTTATGACCGTGGGTAATATTTTCAATGTACTCCGGCAGGTTTCGATTAATGCCTTGATTGCCTACGGAATGACCTTTGTCATTCTGACGGGAGGGATCGACCTCTCTGTCGGTTCGATCATCGCCCTTTCCAGTGCCTTTGCTGCAGGGATGATGGCTACAGGCGGGAACTCCTGGCTGGCCATTGGGGTAGCCGTACTGTCTGGGACTTTGATGGGAACCATAAACGGGGTTGTCATTGCTCGTGGAAAAGTCGCACCGTTTATTGCCACGCTGGCGACCATGACGATTTTCCGCGGCTTAACCTTGGTTTATACAGAAGGTAAACCGATCACCGGACTCCCAGACTCTTTTGGCATGATTGGACGAGGGTACCTCTTCCAAATTCCGATGCCCGTGATCTGGATGTTAGTTGCCTTTGGGGTACTCTATGTCATTTTGAAATTCACATCCTTTGGACGCCACGTTTTCGCCTTGGGAGGAAACGAGGAAGCAACTCGTCTTTCTGGAATTAATACGAATCGAGTCAAAATCCTTGTTTACAGTATGAGCGGTTTGATGGCTTCTTTGAGTGGGATTATCCTGACTTCGCGCTTGAATTCCGCTCAACCGACGGCAGGAGCATCGTATGAACTTGATGCGATTGCGGCCGTAGTCTTAGGGGGCACGAGTCTCACGGGAGGTAAAGGGTGGATTGTGGGTACCTTAATAGGGGCCATGATTATAGGGATTCTCGATAACGGCTTAAATCTCTTGAATGTCTCATCTTTTTACCAACAGGTCGTCAAAGGCGGGGTCATTCTGCTGGCGGTTCTGCTGGATCGGTCGAAAGGGAAATAGCAGAAGGGTAAAATTGCGGATTTCCAACTGAATGGAGCGACGGTTTCGTCAGTTGTGGAATATAGGTTCTCTTAGAGGGGGAGGATGCACAGGCTTAGAAACGGTCCTTGAAGTCTATAGTTTAGAATCATTGTTACCATTCTTTAAAACATGGTGGCTAGACCACCCTAATAGAAAGGAAGAGGAAAAAATGAAACGAAAGAATAGTCTATGGATGATGATCCTCGTAGTTCTTATGTCCATTAGTTTGATTGGTTGTGGAACGACTGAATCCAAATTAGAGAATAAAGAAGCACCTAAACCGGCAGATAAGGTAACGATTGGTTTTTCGATCTCAACGTTGAACAACCCCTTCTTTGTAACCCTCAAAGAAGGTGCTGAAAAAGCAGCTAAGGACGCTGGCGCAGATCTGATAGTTCTAGATGCTCGTGATAATACCGCTAAGCAAATCAGCGATATTGAAGATTTGATTCAGAAAAAAGTCAGTGTGATTCTGATTAACCCAACCGACAGTGCAGCGGTTGTATCAGCCGTCGAATCGGCTAACAAAGCCAACATCCCTGTGATCACGGTTGACCGAGCTTCCAATGGCGGCAAAGTGGTTTCCCATATCGCCTCTGATAACGTCAAAGGTGGCAGCATGGCGGCTGATTATATCCTAAAAACCTTAGGCGATAAAGGAAACCTTGTCGAGTTACAAGGGATTGCCGGAACATCAGCAGCACGTGACCGGGGTCAAGGTTTCCATAATGTTGTGGATGGCAAAGCTGGAGTGAAAGTCGTAGCTTCTCAACCTGCCGATTTCGATCGTGCAAAAGGATTAAAAGTTATGGAAAACATCCTTCAAGGAAATAAAGACATCCAAGCTGTATTCGCCCATAACGATGAAATGGCTCTAGGAGCTCTCAGTGCCATTCAAGCAGCGGGTAAAAGTGACATCATGATGGTCGGTTTCGATGCTACTGATGACGCTGTGAAAGCTGTTAAAGACGGAAAAATGGCAGCCACAGTCGCTCAGAAACCTGATCTGATTGGTAAAACTTCGTTAGAGATCGCCCTGAAAGTAGCTAAAGGGGAGAAAGTCGACGCGAGTATCCCAGTTGAGTTAGAGTTGGTTACGAAGTAATCGGGAACAAGAACAAGTATACGAACTAGAGAAGAGGTTGGAGCAAATGCTTCAACCTCTTTTCTTATAAATGGGAAATAAACTCAGCAGATAACTGCGATACAAGGGAAGGAGTAGTTCTATTCGATCGGGAAAGACTACCCGCACTTGAGTTTGGTATGTATCTTGATAAAGGGAAGAGTTTGTCGTGAAGAGGAGAGATTACTTGACAGCTATCAGCCATTAATGACTGCTCTGTTAAAAAAAATTATAAACTACTTCATTTAAGTGGGTTTAAGACAAAACCAACTTTATTTTATATTGCCAGCCATGGGAGTTGTCTTATGAGGTAAGAGTCCTCGATGGTAAAGGTAGCATTAGACTGTAGCATAAAGCAAGGATATCCGTCGCGAGGTGGAATCTGAAGGTAGGCAGCGTCAAATCCCCGGTCTGAGGACCACTGACCAAGTTGATAAGCCGAGAGGAGCTTACGTTCATCTATATAATCATGAAATTGTCAAGACTTTTTTACGCCGTCATATCATGCACTCGATGTCTTTTCCTCGCCCATCTTTCCTTGACATCATTGACAAAACAGTTTTAAATATACATAGCCATAAGGTGGCACAGGATTAAGAAGAAATGGTGGGATAACATTGGTAAAGTCTGAAGAAATAATCGGGACCCGAGATAGAATAATTTATGCTGCTTTAACTCTATTTTCTCAAAATGGATTTAGTGCTACCTCCGTCAGACAGATTGCGCAGGAAGTTGGTATTCGTGAAAGCTCTATATATAACCATTTTAGTAGTAAGGATGAAATTCTTAAGGAAGTACTGTCCAGCTTCGGATTCGGTTTTGTAAAGACAATATTAGAAAAAGATTATTTAAAAGGGGAAATCAAAGATCCCCATGCCTTGTTATCCTCAATTATTGACGACATCAGCCAGATCCCGACCTGTTTCTTAGGGTCGTAGAGAAGCGCGAGGACGAAATTATTGTCAACGGGCCAAGGCTCACACCATCAGTGCTCCAGTGCAGCTTTGCTTAACTTCATTCTAATACCCTTGCTGGCTATGGGGATCAAAGGAGGCTTGATCCGATAGGGTTCTTTGATGATTATGCTATGGAACATGTTAATCATTTATGACGAACTATGCTTAGGAAAAATCATTGACGAATCAAGAGCCAGATATAAAGCATCAACCAATTAATACCCCGTCAAACTCTACAGTATAAGCTGAAAATGTTTAACTTATCATCCCCTGCTAATCGCCAATGAACATCATGGAATCCAATGGGATCACCAAAGGGTCAATGGTTCACTGAGTAATATCGGTGGAAAGATGCACAAACCAGTAGGTCAATTGCATTAAAATTGACCTACTGGTTTCATTTTTTTCTATGTGTCTTTTTGATTGCTGTTTACATAGAAGGAGAATTGACACAATAATGCAATCCGTAGTAGTGTTATCACAAACGTAAAGAAAGTAAAAATAGAATAGTGAGGGGATCAATATGATTTTAGGAAAAAGTATTGAACTATGGCAGCAGGAGTATCCATTGCTAACTGAAATGATCAATACTAAGGAAGTATTCTGGACAAATCCGAACTATCAAGCATATACCGATGCCATTTCAAAGATTCCTTTAACTGAAGAGGATTTATTGGATGCGGAGGAACGACTAAAAAGATTTGCACCTTACATAGCAAAAGCATTTCCGGAAACAAACGAAAGAAACGGGATTATAGAGTCGCCTACAATCAGAATTCCTCGAATGAAAGAGCATATGGAGGAAATGTTTAACCAAAAAATAATATGTAAAAACTTGTTGCTAAAGTGTGACAGTCATCTCCCTATTTCTGGGTCAATCAAGGCAAGAGGCGGAATTTATGAGGTGCTTAAGCATGCGGAAGATTTAGCTTTCGAATTTGGAATGCTTACCAGGGAAGATGATTATTCAATTTTAGACAGCGATAAATTTAAAGAGCTCTTTTCTCACTATTCGATTGTAGTTGGTTCAACAGGAAATTTGGGATTAAGTATTGGCATAATGAGTGCTAAACTCGGGTTCAACGTAACTGTACACATGTCGGCAGATGCCAAGCAATGGAAAAAAGACCTTCTCGGAAGTATTGGGGTCACTGTGATTGAATATCTGTCGGACTACAGCAAAGCAGTAGAAGAAGGTAGAAAACAGGCCAAGAAAGACCCTAATAGCTATTTTGTAGATGACGAGAATTCTAAATATTTATTCCTAGGATATGCAGTTGCAGCACTTAGATTAAAAGATCAGCTTCAAGAGTTAAATGTTACTGTGGATGAAAACCACCCGTTATTTGTATACCTGCCCTGTGGTGTCGGAGGAGGACCCGGCGGAGTGGCGTTTGGACTAAAACAAATTTATAAGGATCATGTGCATTGCTTCTTTGCTGAGCCCACTCATTCACCTTGTATGTTGATTGGATGCATGATCGGGGAACACGATAAAGTAAGTGTACAGGATTTTGGAATTGACAACATCACTGCTGCGGATGGACTAGCCGTGGGCAGAGCGTCAAGATTTGTTGGAAAAACAATGGAAAATTTGTTAAGTGGCATTTACACTGTAAACGACAATACGTTATATAGGCTGTTAAGCGCTCTGGCAGATACAGAAGACATATACGTTGAACCTTCAGCACTGGCAGGTGCCCCAGGGGTATTTAAGTTGTTTATGACGGAAGCAGGGCAAAGATATCTAGAAAATCAAGGTTTAAAAGGCAAAATGCTGAATGCTTCCCATATTGTATGGGCAACTGGCGGCAACATGGTGCCGGAAGCAGAAATGAATCAATACTACCGAAAAGGTCTAGTACTGTGATTTGAGGTTATTTTTGCTATGTTTAGAGAGAATACATTGCATAGACAAGAGAAATTATTTATTAATTTGAGTGCAATGGACCCCCGCTATAAAAAGAGACTGTGTAGTCATGAACAATGGAGAAAATGAGTCTTTCTTACAGAAAAGAGATAAGATTGGGCTTTGGAGCTATTTTGGAAAAAAGGCATAAAATAGGTAAACATAAAACAAAAAACCTGAAAGTTAACTTCAGGTTTTTTGTTTTATGTTTATAATTATCTTAATTTTACTAATTGACTTAAAGCAAACTTCATGATTTATACTTTATAAAAGGATAGTTAGGATTTTCAATAAGAGGACTGGAATAATCTGGGTGGCATCTACGGCCGTAAAGTAGGGAACCAGGAGGCTCCTAGGTTTATTAATGTAGGTGCAGCTTCCAATGAAGAGGCGGAAGCTATGAGTTGTGGATAAAAATACAAAGTAAATGGGAGATTAATAAATGTTTGATATTTTAATTAAGAACCCTTTAATTTCAACGGTTACAGCATTTTTAAAATAACTATATAACAATAAAAAATACAAGGAGGTTCCCCCCATGATAGTCGAAACCACCCTTTACGTCCTCTCCGCCGTCGCAGTGACAGCCGGTGTCGCCGCCGGTGTGCTCAAAGTCAGCCGTAACAAGATCAAGCGCGAACTGAAAATCGACACACCGAACGGCATCCAGATTAGCGAAAAGGTCATGATCGGTGGCATCCCGCAGTGGATTCAGATCCGCGGCGAAGACCGCGGCAATCCGATCCTGTTCTTCCTCCACGGCGGGCCGGGCGGTGATCAATCTGACACATTTCTACCAGAAGGAATGGGAAAAGCATTTCACCGTCGTCAACTGGGACCAGCGCGCCTCCGGCAAAACGCGGTTCGAGTCGGATGCGGAGGAAGTGAAGAAGACCATTACGATGGAGCGCATGATCGAAGACGCATGCGAGGTCGCGAAATACATTCGCAAGCGCATCGGGCAGGATCGCATCGTTGTCCTCGGCCAGAGCTGGGGCAGCGCGCTCGGCTCGCAGCTCGTGTTGAAATACCCGGAGCTCTTCTCCGCGTTTATCGGCACCGGACAGGTCGTCGACACCACAAAGAATTTTCAGCTCGGCTATGAGCGCGCGCTGGCCATGTCCGAGGCGGCCGGTGATGAGGCGATGAACAAGAATCTCATCAAGGTCAAGCAACTCGAACGCGAGGGCAAGATCTCCTTCCACGACAAGGAGTTTCAGAAGGTCTACATCTCCGCAATTACGAAATACGGCATTGCCTCGTTCAAGTTCCGCAACCGCGTAAAGGCTATGCTTTTGTTTCTGCGCATCATGCTCACCTCGCCGGAAAACACGGTGTGTGAGGTGCTGCAGCGCAGATTCGGCAAAAAGAACACCGTCAATCTGTTCCTCGATTTCTGCAAGAGCCCTGAGTTTGATAAGTGGAGGCTGGACGAGCTCGGCACGGAGTTCGCCGTCCCTTATTATCAGATTAACGGCGACAACGACTGGCAGACGCCCTATCCGCTGGCACGGGAGTATTACGACCGCGTCGAAGCGCCAAAGAAGTGCTGGTATACGTTGAATGATGCCGGACATGCGGTGCAGTTCGACAACCTAACCGACTTCACACGGTATCTGATAGAGATCCGCGCCGAGCTCTTCGGTCAAGATAACCTCATCGGCAAGCTGGGGATGCATCAAGAGGATACCAGGTTGGGCTTGTTGACAAACTGAATAAAAAGGTACATGCTGAATCATAGTGTTCCGAGTATTTAAAACTCCAGAACACTCTTTTTTTGTGCTATTTGTCAACAAGCCCGGTTAGCTATCCTCTTTAAATTTACTGCCAATGCAGTTAGCTTTGCTTGTATTACTCCGTCCCTGTGACATGCAAATTCGGGTATTGTTAATAATGTCTGGAAATGATAAAATAAACATAATCGTACGGAGGGATGACATGAAGATACGTAGCTTTGCCAAAAAGCATAATGTATCCGAATCAACTGTCAGGTATTATATGAAACAGGGATTATTAATGCCTAATAGGAAAAACAAACAATATGACTTCGACGAAGAGTGTTCCAAAAACCTCGAGAATGTAAAATTGCTCAAAGATCTAGATTTTTCGCTTGCAAAAATAAAGAGTATCATTTTATATCAAGTCATAAATGAAAGCTTTAACTTTGGAAATAATGAGTATTTTCTCAAGATGTTTAGAGACAAAAGAGAAATTCTTCTATTGGAGCGGAATAAACTGGATGATAAAATTACTAAATTGTGTACGAAAATTGAAGAATCAAAAACCCACCACTCCCAACAGAACAAAACAGTGGGAGTACCAATAGATTTTCTGGAATATCTTTATTGCCCTACATGTCTGGTTCCTCTGGTGATTATTGAGGGAAAAATAGAGAATGGAGAGATCAACTGGGGGACATTAAGTTGCCCTTGTGGATTCTCGGCCAGAATTGATGATGGAATCTTAATAGTAGATGATCTGGATAAACAGTCAAACCGACCTAACCCCGAAGAGATAAAAATGAGTGTTGCTACTAATAGTGACCTAAATGTTGTCAAGCTTATCTGGGGCACCATAAAATGGTGTTTTAATAGATATGAATCTGTAAAAGTGTCCAGTAAAATTATCCTAAAGCATGATATAGGAATCGGGGTCTTAGACATTAAACTATGTTCTTTATTGCCCGAAGGTTATTATTATATAATGGTGGAAGAGGAGATTGAATTTCTCCGTGATAGTAGAAAAAACATAGAAATGAATGGATCCAAGGCAAAATTGATCTATATGTGCACTAAATTTACCCAGGTGCCTCTTAAAAATAATTCCGTGGATTTGATCATCGATAAAATATGCAGTCCCACTGTGGATCTTACCCAAGAAAAATACGCCATAGAAATCTTACAAGAGAAACTAAAAGTTGGGGGCAGCTATCTAGGTGTTTATTTGTATTTAGCAGGAAATGGGGTACCGAAACTGATGAAGTGCGGTCTTTCCCCTTATTTTAAACTAGATAAGATCAAAAATAGCTTAGCAAACATCTTTACGGAAGTGGATTGCCAGGATTTTGGCTGTGTGGTCTTGAACAATGGAGAAAATGAGTCTTTCTTACAGAAAGGAGATAAGATTGGGCTTTGGAGCTATTTTGGAAAAAAGGCATAAAATAGGTAAACAAAAAACAAAAAACCTGAAGTTAACTTCAGGTTTTTTGTTTTTTGTTTATAATTATCTTAATTTTACTAATTGACTTAAAGCAACCTTCATGATTTAAACTTTATAAAAGGATAGTTAGGATTTTCAATAAGAGAACTGGGGCAATCTGGGTGGCATCTACTGCCGTGAAGTAGGGAACCAGGAGGCTCTCAGGTTTATTAATGTAGGTGCAGCTTCCAATAAAGAGGCGGAAGCTATGGGTTGTGGATAAAAATACAAAGTACTGGGAGATTAATAAATGTTTGATATTATAATTAAGAACGGGATTATTGTAGATGGAACAGGAGAAAAAAGATATAAAGGAAATATAGGGATAAAAGATGGAAAGATTACATTTGTAGGAAGTTGCTGCGAAAATGAAATAAGTGAAGCAAAAGAAATTATTAATGCAGAAGGGCTAATAATTACTCCTGGATTTATTGATTTTCATAGCCATAGTGATTTTGTTCTATTAGTGGAAACAAGAGCAACAAATATGCTGAAACAAGGTATTACAACTGAAGTTACCGGTCATTGCGGCTTATCCCTGATACCATTATCTGATGAGATAGTAAGACAAATGAAACCGTATATTCCAAGTGAAAAATACAATGAGTTGGCTGTAATTTCTCGAAGGCCTCCAGACATTATTAGCAAAATAGAAAAAAGTAATTTAGGAACAAACATTGCATTTCTGGTTGGACATGGGACAATAAGAGCCGAAGTTATGGGATATGAAGATAGAAAGCCGAGCGATAAAGAACTGGAGAAAATGAAAGCTTTAATCAGGGAGGCAATGGAAGCAGGGGCAATAGGCATGTCATCAGGGCTTATTTATCCACCGGGAGTATATGCAAAAGAGGAAGAATTGACAGAATTATGTAAAATAGTCTCTGAGCACGGTGGCATATATACTTCACATATGAGAAGTGAATCCAATTTTGTGATTGATTCCGTAAAGGAAACTATAAGAATAGGCGAAAATGCTAAATTGCCTGTAGTTATTTCTCATCATAAAATCGCAGGAAAACAAAACTGGGGAAAATCAAAAGAAACATTAAAACTGATTGAAGAAGCTAATTTTAAGGGAATTAAGGTCAGATTGGACCAATATCCATATAAAGCAGGAGCTACATCTTTAATGAGTGCACTTCCTCCTAATTATGCAGTTGATGGATTCTCAAAACTGCTTGAAAAGCTTCAAGATAAAAAAATCAGACATGAAATAAAACAATTGCTAATGAGCAATCAAGTCGATTTTGAGAATCTTATTTATGGCTGTGGACTTGACGGCGTTCTTATAGTTGAAGCGCCAACGACGAAAGAATTGTGTGGGAAGACAATAGCTCAACTAGCAAAAGAATTAAATAAAGATCCATACGATACAATATTTGATTTGCTAATTGAAAATGAAGGCAATGTAGGTGCTGTATATTTCATGATGGACTATGAAGATATAGAAAGAATCATGGCATACAAATTTACAATGGGAGGAACTGATGCCATATACATTAACGAGCAATTGCCTGCAGGACATCCAAGATTTACAGGAACATTTACTAAAATACTAAGTGAATATATAAGAGATAAAAAAATAGTTTCGTTAGAAGAAGGAATAAGAAAATTGACTTCAATGCCTGCAGATATAGCAGGATTTAGCACTAAAGGGATAATTAAAGAGGGTTATGATGCAGATTTAGTTATTTTAGATTATGAAAATCTTAAAGCAAATTCAGACTTTATTAATCCATCTGCTCCAAATGAAGGAGTAAAGTATGTTCTGGTAAATGGTAAAATTGCAGTAAAAGATGACACTATAACAGGTATATGTGCTGGAAAAGTAATTAGATAATAGGAAACTAATATTATATGTAATAAAACAAAATAAGGAAGTGGGAAAATATGCATAAGTACATTTTAAAACGTATAATATTACTGATTCCAATAATTTTAGGGGTATCATTCATAGTGTTTTCAATTATGTCTTTTACACCCGGGGATCCAGGAAGGTTAATCTTGGGCCAAACGGCAAAGCAAGAAGCAGTTGATAGCTTAAATAATGAGCTTGGTTACAACAAACCATTCCTTGTAAGATACGTAAACTATGTAGCCAAAGCAGCAACAGGAGATTTCGGGAATTCATACAGGACAGGCAATCCTGTATTTAAAGAAATATTTACCCGATTTCCAACAACAATGACAATAGCACTTTTAGCAGTAATTACAGGAGTAGTGTTGGGTATACCGTTAGGAATTCTATCAGCAGTAAAGCAATATTCAACTGTAGATTTTATAAGCACAGTAGCAGCGATGCTAATGGCATCAATACCTGGATTTTGGCTTGGACTTATGATGATCATATTATTTTCACTGAAGCTAGGATGGCTTCCATCAAACGGAGTAGGAAGTTTTGCACACTTCATAATGCCCACAATAATACTCTCAATACCTTTTGCAGCCCAATTATTAAGAATGACAAGAACAACCATGCTTGAAACAATAAGGCAAGACTATATAAGAACTGCCAGAGCAAAGGGAGCAACTGAAAGAACAGTTATTTGGAAACATGCACTAAAAAATGCATTGTTACCGGTAATAACTGTAGCTGGAATGGAATTAGGAGCCTTGCTGGGAGGAACTGTTGTAGCAGAGGCGGTCTTTTCCATCCCGGGAATAGGGACGCTTATATTGACAGCAATAAGGATGAAGGATATCCCGCAGGTAATGGCGACAGTTATATTTTTAGCATCATTATTCTGCATTATTATGATGTTGGTAGATATACTTTCTTCATTTATTGATCCAAGAATAAGAGCAAGGTATGTTAAATAAATCATATGCTGGGCATAAACTGAAAGCTCACAGCCAACATTAAAGGAGCTAAAATAATGAGTCAAATCGAAAGTAAATACAAGAAAAAAAGTCAAGTAGGAGAAATATGGAGACGATTGAAGAAAAACAGAGCAGCAATGGTAGGATTGGTAATATTAAGTATATTTGCACTATCTGCTATATTTGCAGACGTTTTAGCAAATTACGATAAAATGGTAATAGCTCAAAATGTCAGAGAAAGATTACTGCCGCCAAGCAGTCACCATTTGTTTGGTACGGACGAATACGGAAGAGATGTTTTCGCCAGAATAGTACATGGGGCGCGGGTATCCCTGACAATAGGATTATCAACCGTGAGCATATCAATACTAATAGGAGGCATAATCGGATCAATGGCAGGATTCTACGGCGGAATCATTGACACCATTATAATGAGGATAATGGATACAATGCAGGCTATACCTCCAATATTATTAGCGCTTGCATTAGTATCGGCATTGGGGCCAGGAATGACAAATCTGCTAATTGCAATTACCGTTGCAACTTTTCCGGGATATACCAGAATAATTAGATCAGTAATATTGCCGGTGGTAGGTCAGGAGTTTGTTGAAGCGGCAAGAGCATGTGGTACGGGTGACAGAAGAATTATTTTGCGACATATTTTACCAAATGCAATAGGGCCAATAATTGTACAATCAACAATGGCAGTAGCTCAGCTGATAATAGCTACGGCGGCGTTAAGTTTCATAGGAATGGGAATACAGCCGCCAAAGCCTGAATGGGGAGCAATGCTGGCAGGATCAAGAGAATATATGAGAACTTCGCCTTATCTTGTTATATTCCCAGGATTAGCTATCGTACTCGCTGCACTGTCACTTAATCTGTTGGGCGATGGACTAAGAGACGCTCTTGATCCGAGGCTAAAGAACTAATACGATGAAAGGAGTTAATAAATGAGCGAACAACTCTTGAAAATAGAAGATTTGTGGGTACAATACAAAACAAATGAATGTATTAATAATGCAGTAAACGGGATATCGCTGGTTCTGAACAAAGGTGAAAATATTGGATTGGTTGGAGAAACTGGAGCTGGTAAGACAACAACAGCACTGAGCATATTAAGTCTTTTACCAAAAGGCATTGGAATAATAACAAAAGGAAAAATTGAATTTGAAGGGCAAGACCTATTGAAACTCAAAGAAGAAGATAAGAGAAGTATAAGAGGCAGTAAAATAAGCATGATATTTCAAGACCCTATGACTAGTCTGAATCCTGTCCAAACTGTAGGTGAACAAATAGCAGAAGTATTGTCGTTGCACAATCAAAGCAATGACACGAAAGAACAAATACAAAAAAAAGTAGACGCCTTATTAGAATTAGTGGGGATACCTTCAAAAAGAAAAACAGATTATCCACATCAATTTAGTGGAGGTATGAAACAACGAGTAGTAATAGCAATTGCAATAGCATGCGATCCCAAATTATTGATAGCAGACGAACCGACAACAGCATTAGACGTAACAATACAAGCTCAGGTATTGGAAATGATGAATAAACTGAAGAAAAAGTTAAATACATCAATGATACTTATAACCCATGATTTGGGAATAGTAGCAGAAATGTGCGATAAAGTGGCAATTGTATACTCTGGAGAAATCATTGAATTCGGAACACTGGAAGATATATATGAAGCTGAAAACCATCATCCATATACAATAGGACTATTTGGATCAATTCCAAACCTGTCCAAGGAAGCACACAGACTAAACTCAATTGGAGGATTAATGCCTGATCCTACAAATTTACCTTCGGGATGCAAGTTTCATCCAAGATGTCCAAAATGTATGGATATATGCAAAAAAGAAGAACCAAATGTAATAGATAATAATGGACATAAAATTAAATGCCATCTCTTTTAAGAGAAAAAAGTCAGGAGATGAAAAGGTGACGCAGCCTTTATTACAAACAAAAAACCTTAAAAAGTATTTTAAAACATCGACTGGAAA
>DOPS01000270.1:0-19978 GCA_003512645.1 Desulfosporosinus sp. | reverse complement strand
AAATGGGATGGTAAACTTCCAAATGTTACTGGTGGCGCTGTTCCTTTTATCAATGTCAATGGCGCCCAGTGAACTCATTCACCCCATCAAATGAAACTCCCACTTACAAGAAGTGGGGGTTTTTTTAGTGTAAGATGAACTATTTTACCAAGTTTTACATAAAATTATTTAAAGGACATTTGCATATTTCGTCGAATAATTTATGATGTGCCGTAAAAAGGAAAAATAAGGCTGAATCTAGATTCATCTAGAGCGGGGGATATTTTTATGGGGTGAAACGCGCATTATACGCGTCGGGCTTACACCTTCTTGCCCGAATCCGTCAACTAACCTCGTAAGCTATGAAAGGTGAAAAACAATGCAACTCGATTTCAAACAATCTTTCCGTAACACTCTCCAAAAAATATCATGGAAATCACCGAAAGTCATCGGTGGTCTAGCAATTACAATTATCCTAACTGGAGGACTGACCAATTATCTTTCGACAACGACTTCTGCGGCTGTCGTAATGATTAACGGTCAAGAGATTGGCTTAGTTCGTGATGTTAATACGGGTAATAATCTGGTTGAAACGATTCTAGAAGAACATGGCAAGCCCTTCGGGCTGATTGCCAAAACCCATGACCAAATTACCTATGAAAAGGTTAGGGTAAATCGAACAGCCTATGATGACTCTGCTTTAAGCGAACAGACATTGGAAGATAAATTGGGATTTTATCTTGATGGTTATAAGTTAGAAGCAGATGGTTCTGTAATTGCAGTTTTACCCAGCAAAGAAGATTCCGATAAAGTTCTTAAAGACTATGAATCCTATTATGTTAAACCCAGTGAGGAAAATAAGGTCACTTCGGTTAGTTTTGCCGAAGAGGTTCATGTCGAAGAGACAGAGGTCCAACCAGATCAAATGATCCAAGTTGATCAAGCTTTTAAGAAGTTAGTTGATGGTAAAATAAGGACAAAGGATTATACTGTCCTAGCCAACGATTCTTGGTGGCTTATTGCGCGCAAAAATAATATGTTGACAGATGAAGTATTAGCCGGTAATCCAGGAGCAACTAAAGATACAAAGTTGCAACCCGGCCAAATTATTAAGCTTGTGGATTCAACACCCTATCTTACTGTCGTGAGTCAGGGAACCTATTCGGGTCCAGAGACAATCCCCTATGATGTCGTAACAAAATCTGATAACAGTTTAGGATACGGCAAAACAAAAGTCATTACTCAAGGTAGTAATGGCTCAAAATTAGTTACATATTCTTATGTGCAAAAGAATGGGATTGACGTTACTAAGCAGGTAGTCGATGAAAAAGTCATTCAAGCTCCTGTCAATCAAGTAATCGCTAAAGGCCCCAATAGTCGGCCTGTCACTGTCGCTTACGCAGCTTCTCGTGGAAGCGGTGGTTCTTCAAGCATCGTAGATTTCGCCCTTAGTTTGCAAGGGACGCCCTATGTTTTTGGCGGAACAACACGCAGTGGCTTTGACTGTTCAGGTTTTACCAAGTATGTCTTGGCAGGTGCTGGGATATCCCTCCCTCGTACATCGTTCAGCCAATTCGCTTCAGGAACTGCAGTGGGCAGAGATGGTCTTGTGCCCGGTGATTTAGTATTCTTTACAACCTATGCTAAGGGTGCATCACATGTGGGCATTTATACCGGAGGAGGACGTTTTGTTCATGCCAGTAACCCTAATAGTAATGTAAAAGTATCAAGCCTTAGTGATAGCTTTTACGCCTCCCGTTACCTCGGGGCACGCAGATATTAGAGATTGAATATGTACTAATACCGGTTACCACGTGGTAACCGGTATTAGTGTTAAGCGTTTTTTTCAAATGCTCGCCCCAAAAGTATAGCAATATAAAGATAAAGCCCTCTGTACCGTGAATTATTACGGCCCAAGAGGGCTTTTGAACACCCTAAATCACATTCGGATGGCAGTTTCACCAAATTTCTCGATGAATACAGGTTTCATCGTATCGGTCCGTAGCTTGTATAGTTTCGACAGGATATCCTAAGGAAATGATGCTAGATGGCACCATTGTCTCTTTATTTCAGACCTATTTCCTATTTCTCTTATAATCCGTTTCGATGAGCATGAATGGAATTAACGTAGTATTGTCAAGTTCCAAAAGAGCTTGAGATGCATCATCTAATGATTAGCGCAGCTTCCTTTGTCATTCTTCTATCAGTATGCCCTTTTATACAAAGTAAGTTACCATAACAATCATAAGGATGATGCCTTCGAGAAGCAGTACAGGGCGTAGCGACTTAAAGATGTCTCCTTTGAAGTATTCCCCCGTTACAATTAGGCAAAGATGCGCCGGCGAGAGCATCGCTCCGGCGATACCCATGATGTACGCGGTGGTAGCTGTATTAATACTACCTGGTGCAAGAGCTGCAATAATCGGGAAAGTGATCGCAACAACGGCTTGGGGGGACCCAGTGAGGATTCCGACCATCAGAGCACTGAGTCCAAGCATGATTGCGATGGGAAGATTTGTGCCTTGTAAAAGCGCAACAAGTTCCTGCACCAACCCTGAGGCCGTTAGGACATTTTGAAAGAACATGATACTGAGAATTCCCAAAAGGAGTTTTTTCTCAAATGAATTAATCATCATACGGATCACTTGTTTCCATCGTAAGCGCAAGATTACAATCATTGCGAGGACGACTAATCCCATGGAAACCGCTGCACTCAAATGAAAGGTGACCACGAGGATGATGTTTACGATAATTGGGCCAAGTGCCAGGAGTATATACCGCACAGAGTGCCAAGAAGTTTTAGTCAAAGTGGATTCAACAAGAGTGGCTTCTAGCGAAGCAGAAACTTCAAGCTTGGTTTGATTTTCCAGTTGCTTTTGAGGGCGGAATTTTACCCCTGTTAGAAGGAATATCCAACCCAGGATCAGTGCCAAGAATGTATATCCTACCATGTGAGTTACTAAGGTGCCTAAGGGAATAGATGATATTTGACTACCGAGGATTAAGGCAGGAACAATAGGATTCGAATATTCCCAGATATGGCGAAACCAATAGTTAATAGTAACCTTGTTTTCCGGAGTAAGATGGTACCTTTTGCTAGCGTGCTCTACCATGGGTGCCGAGAAAATTGCTCCACCCAACGAGGGAAGTAAGCCCAAGAAAGCAGGCATGAGAGCGAGTAGGACGCGATCACTGCGCAGCATTGTTTTCATAGACTTCATAAAACCTTCTATGGTTCCACTCGTGCGTAGAAGGTGCTCAAGGCACATGACGAAAAACATCGCTAGCATGACTTCCCAGGTTCTTATTTCCAGTAAGGTAGCTTGAAGTGAAGCAGATGCTTTTTCCCAGGTGGGCGAAGCAATTAAGAATAAGATAATCGAGCCTGCTAACATAGCATACCCGATTTGAACGCGCCTCCGCAGAAGCCAAATAACAAGGATCAAGGTGCTTAGAATTTTCGCCATGACGATCATGGGTTTCAACGTCCCTTCTATTTCCAGATGGCCTAGGGGAATTCCCCTAGCCAATAAACATCATTCACTATAAACCCTCTCACTCGTTTTTTCAACGTGTTTTTTTACCCAATCCCCCTAGAATACTGTATTATCTTCAACAGAAGAATACATGAAAAGCTAAAGTCAATTCCATAGTTTTTGATTGACTCCATGTGTTATAGTTACCCTATAATATGGGATAGGTATGGTCATTATAATTATTTATGGTAGAGAGTTATCTTCTCGCTTTTGGGTCAAATTTATAAAGGTCAGGTGATCGTAATTATGAGGCCTAAACTATGTCTCCCGGGTAATACAGGAATCAATTTATCCGCCAAACTCGTTGCTGAATTGGCTCAGCATCCCAACATCATGGGTATCAAGGATAGCGGCGGAAACATTGTCCAGATCGCGAGCAATGCAGCGGTGACTGCTCGCTTTGGGATTGCCGGCCTTAAAGCCGCCTTAGATATGCTCGGCTATTATGGAGGAGATCCCCGCCCCCCTCTTCTCCCTATTGGAGAGGTAGAAAGAGCAGAGCTTAAAGAAATTTTAACCCGTACACAATCGTCACTAACCATGGTTAAAACCCGCTAGTCCTAAACAAAGGAGCTACTTCAGTCTGAAGGCAGCTCTTTTGTTTTTAGAAATCAACTCCTTGTATCCCAGTATGTTTCTACTTTATAATAATATAAACTATAAGTAAGGGAGAATAAGATGAGGCCAAAAGTTTTTATTGCTAAGAAAGTTCCTAAGGAAGTGGAAGACTATATCGATCAATATTGTGACTACGACACATGGAATGGGTCAGGACTTATTCCTCGTAATGAACTCCTAAAAGTTATTGGGAACTCGGATGGACTTTTGACAAACAGAGAATACATAAATCAAGAATTACTGGATTCTGCTCCAAGATTAAGAGTTGTAAGTAATATCTCTGTTGGATATAACAACTTTGATTTGGGAGCCATGAAGTCTAGAGGGATAATTGGAACAAATACTCCCACTGTCCTTGACGACACTGTGGCAGATTTGGTATTAGGCTTGATGATAGCAACAGCCCGCCGGATTCCCGAACTAGATCGATTTGTAAAGGCAGGTCAGTGGCGAGGGGTCGTTGGAGAAGAACTGTTTGGCACTGATGTTCATCATAGGACAATCGGGATCATAGGTATGGGTAGAATTGGAGAATGCATAGCAGAAAGGGCAAAATTCGGCTTTAAAATGCGTATCCTCTATTGTAACCGTACGCGAAAAGTTGATGTCGAAAATAGAATGGGTGTTGAGCACTGTTCCATGGAACAGTTACTTCAGGAGTCGGATTTTGTTGTCCTTATGACCCCCCTTACCCCTAAAACGGTAAATATAATGAGCGATAGAGAATTTAACCTCATGAAACGGTCAGCAATTTTTATTAATGCTTCACGTGGAGAGACAGTTAATGAAAATGCCCTCATAAAAGCACTTGCGGAGGGAAAAATTTCTGGAGCTGGACTTGACGTATATAGTAAGGAACCCATTGAACCCCATAATCCACTCTTAGGGATGCAAAATGTTGTAACTATCCCTCACATTGGATCGGCCACGGCCCAAACGCGTTTTGATATGGCGATGCTAGCAGCCGAAAATCTCGTCAGAGCGCTTATGGGAAAAGAACCACCAAATCTAGTCCCGGAATTAAGAGAATCAGTCAAGTAAAAAGGAAAAGGAACCTAGCCTTTAGCGAAGGCTATCGCCTTAGTTGCATTGCGCTGCAAAAATAGGGTTGTAACCTACTTCAAAACAGAAGTTTGTTACAACCCTATACTATCGTTTAAATGATTAAAGTCCATATTCTTATTTCGAGAGCTTTATGATGCAGTTCCCCAATTCTTGATCAGCCAATTTACAAGCAAAACGATCCCCGTCAAGTACCGGCCCCACTCCCGCTGGAGTACCCGTAAAAATGATATCCCCTTGCCCAAGTCCAAGGTGTAGTGCAGTATATTCAATGACTGTCGGTAAGTCAAAAATCATATTTTTCATAGTACCCCGTTGAACCTCTTGTCCATTTTTGTCTAAAGAAAAAACTACATCCAGCATAGCTTTAAGTCCAGCAAAAGGCTGCCAAGGGGTGATTACGGCCGAGTTGATAAACCCTTTGGCTAGTACCCAGGGATAGCCTTTCCCTTTTAACTCTATCTGAACATCACGCAAGGTAAAGTCGATACCTATAGCCATTTGGTCCACTAGGTCATCTAGCTTAATTCCAGGCTCATATTGTCTTGCAATATGGAATACGAGTTCTACTTCATATTGAATTTGGCCTCGATCTCCCGGAAAGATTATCTCACGGCCATTAGCCTCAGCTAAAGAATGGGTTGGCTTAGTAAACAACAATGGGGATTGTGGAACCGCATTGTTAAGTTCTTGAGCGTGTTGAACATAATTTCGACCTACACAAAAAATATTTTTTACAGATACTGGCATACGATACACTCCTTAATGCTTTAAACAATTATGTGCTTTTTAAAATTAAACAGTTTTCTAACACAACTGATAATATTGTCATGGCTAAAAACACTCCTATAATATACCACATGGGCTAGTAGCGAACAAACCATAACCACGCATTATACAGTATTATTCCAGAAAGGTAATCTGCTCTAAACAGAACCAAATTTCACAGTTCTAAAAAAGCCAATGATTGCTAATGGGCTGGGCTACGGTATTTTTCTTGTACCCGAATTCATTGAAAGTACTGTTGGATTATATAAACAACGTATGTACACTAAAGATAATACGCCCTTTACGCGTAATACGTGGATGATTTGCAACAGTGATTCCTACAAAATTCCTTTCGTCAGAAATTTTGTAGATTTTGTAGGTGTTTCCGTTTCCAACCGCTTGTAAAACTTAAGAATTTAAGAATAAAACGTGTTAAGATCAGGGAATAGCTAAGGCTTTTCCCTGATCTTAACACGTTTTTTCAGTGGCGCTATTTCACTCCATCACTGGTTTTGTTTGGACTTTCTCCACAAGGTGGTGCGACTTATACCAAGCATTTCTGCGGTCTCCTGGCGCGTTAGTCTTTTTTTCTTTTCGACCATCTCGTCTCCCTGATCAGACTCTACTGTCATGGTTTGGATCGGACTATCAAATATTTCTTTGACTTCCAGCACGGTTATTTGATTATTCGTAGACAAAACGAAAGAATCAATCAAGTCCTCAATATCCACTTTCTTAACTAATTCAAATTTAACATCCTTGTTTGCTTTAGTTCTAACAATTCGATCAACTGTGCCATGATTTTCCGGAACAGCATAAATAATATTTATCATACAAGTCCTCCCATGGCACTATCCTCTTCATAATCAAACTCATTATCGCGCTTAATAACTTTTAATTCTAACTCTAAACGATGACCGAACTTTTCTGTGTTATCCGTGAATTTCAAATAATGAGGGACTAGACAGTGCCAACGAGCATTGGGAACTCCCTTAAAGGCGCCTGGAGTCTGAAAAATGTGCAGAGCTGCAGGATATTTTTTACAATATGAAGCTAAGAGCAGCGCCGCCTTCTTTAAGTTAGTAATTAAGTAAGCATTCCCTTGCAATTGAATGCCTTGTATTTTCTTCCAATCCTCATAGTCTTCGGTAATCACCGCGGCAGATAGAGATTTCTCGCGCAAGTTAGTGCTGTGTATAGACGTAAGTTCCGATAAGAAATAGATACGAAATCCGTGATTAATAAAAAAAACGGGGGTTGCCCACGGTCCGTTTTCCCCATATGTAGAAAGGATCATTGTGTTATGTTTTTCTAGGTAATTAAGCAACCTTTGGGCCTTTTCGCTCATCTTTTTATACCCCTCCAGGTTAGCCATTCTGCAGTACTTCCCGTAATAACCACGGGTTTCCCAGCCAATTCTTTCAAATTAGAGGCCCCGACCATTAACATCGTTCGTCTTAACTGATCTATGATTCTATCGACTCGTTCGTTAAGACCTTGCTCAGTACTTTCGAATAGAACCTGCAAGAAATGCCCTGCAAACCCTACCAATTGTGCCCCTAAAGCAAGTGCTCCCGCTACATCACTCCCACCTTTAAAACCGCCGGAAGCCAAAATACTAAGCGGTAAATTTAAGCTTTGGGCTTCTATAAGGCTTGCAGCTGTAGATATACCGATATTCTGGTAGTGCCCTAGGTAGTCCTGACCCGAACGCATAGTTTCAATCTGAATAAAATCCGTTCCCCCTTTTCCGGCAGTATCGATGTACCGCACCCCAGTATCATGGATTTTCTTAATCGTCTCACGGGACAAACCAAATCCAACCTCTTTGACAATAACAGGTACATTTGATAACGCTACTATTCTTTCGATATTAGCTAATGTACCCCTGAAATTCCTGTCTCCCTCAGTCATAGCCAGTTCCTGAGCCACATTTAAATGTAATTGAACCCCGTCCGCATTGATCATTTCGATAGCTTCTTTTACCATTATCCACGAAGTGAGTGCACTTACATTAGCCAATAAAACTCCATCTGGGTTTTCATCGCGGGCAACTTTATACGTATCTTGAACATCCGAATTTTCCAACCCAGCCATCTGAGAGCCAACAGCCATTGCGATTCCTGTCCGAGCAGCCACCTTTGCCAAACTTCGGTTGATGTGTTTAACGTCTGGATGCCCTCCCGTTATAGCATTTATTAATAGTGGAGCATTTAGCCTCTTGCCTAAAAAGTAAAGGGTAGTGTCAATCTCCTCAAGATTTAATTCTGGCAAGGCCTCATAAAGCAAATGAACATCGGAAAAACCGTTGCTTCCATTTGATTCTACAGCAGCCTTCATCGCAAATTCAATATGTTCCTTTTTGCGAACCTGCCTGGATAGTTTACTCTCTTTATCGTCGTTATCCATCTTTATCTACCTCTTTACAACCCCACGGCCATAATACTGTTAGCAAACACGCAAAATACTATATATATATCATTCACTCGATTACTATAAGTTTAAATCTCCAGCTTATTAGAGGCCAACCGCCATTAAGAGTCCCACCTCTTAAGTAGCGGTTAGCTCCCGGATAACTTAACTTAATTTTAAGGTAGGGTTTAAATACCCCTCTGAAGTAAGCATTCTTTAATATTATACATTAAGTATCTTCTGAGGGAAAATAGTAGTGAACTCTATTTTTGGGGTATAGTTACTCCTTAAAGCCATAATCAAGCCATTTTGACTTTACCATATCTAAGACGGTATCACTCAATTTGATATTAATAGGTTTTTCCTCCCATTCATAGGGAATACAGCAGTCCATGATAATTCTGGAGGTTATATCCCTGTTTCCAATGGGTAAAGATGGGTCCAAAGGCGTCGAACGGCCGCGTGATATGATCTGAACTCCACGTTCTGGAGCCATTCTTGTACTCATGGCCCAAATAACACGGCCCATATCATCAGCCGGTATATCATCATCGACAACAATTACGACTTTTAGTCCATACGACCCCGTAGAAGTAGCAATTACCGCATTTCCAACATGGTTGGAATGACCGGGATACATTTGTTTTACTGAGACGATCGCCATAAATCTTCCCGAAGACTCAGGTGGAATATAAACTGATTGAATGCCGGGAATTTTCATCGCTTCGAGATCAGACCATAATGTTGAAGTTCGGTTCATTGACTGAATCATGTGGGTATCAGTTACCGGCCTTCCCACAGTCGTGGCGTGGAAAACCATATCGTTACGATAAGTAACAGCCTTAACATTAATATAGTGTCTGGGAACAGTGCCTTTTCCCGAATAGTAACCGGTATATTCACCAAACGGTCCTTCTGCACGTAATTCCTCGGGCCATAATTCCCCTTCAATCACCATTTCTGCTGCTGCCGGAATAGGTAAGTCGACGAATTCCCCTTTAACCACTTCCACAGGACGGCCACGCAAAGAGCCAATGTAGTTGTACTCATCTTCCCCGGCACCAATGAGCGTACTGGAAGCTAAGAACATCAGCGGATCATATCCGATGACTGCGGCTACTTGCATTGGTTTATTAAGTTTAGCATATTTCATCCGGTGCAAGTCACCATGTTTTCCTTTGATCAGCATGATTCCACAGGTTTTTTCATCAAGAATTTGCATCCTGTAGGTACCGATATTTATCCACCCGTTATCCGGATCTTTAGTTAAAACACAAACAAAGGTTCCAATGTATCGACCGCCGTCCATTTCGTAAAATTTCGGAACTGGGAATTTGAACAAATTAATGTCGTCACCTATATCGATATTTTCTTTAATCGGTCCACTTTCAACAAACACAGGGGGTATTAGTTCTTTAGTTCTATCTACCCATTCTCTAGCCATTTGGGTCATAGTAGTCTTGACCGGCATATTCATAGCGATCGCTAAACGCTGGGTACTCGATAGAGCACTAACAAACACCGGATTTTTGTAACCTTTTACATTTTCAAAAAGTAAAGCAGGTCCGTTCTTCTCTTCATTAACTTTAGCAATATGAGATAATTCGAGATTCCAGTCCACTTCTGCTTTAATCCGCATTAGCTCCTCATTTTCCTCCAAGTTCTTGAGAAAATCCCTTAAATCATTAATCGCCATTTTTCATATCCCCCTTTTTTTGTTTAGCCTTAACATAGACCAACTATTGTTAGCAACCGGACTTTTGATTTCCCCATACAGTGACTGGTCTGCTCTGTAAAATTAACAGATTCTTAGGAAACGAAAGCTCTCTGTCAAATGCCCACTCTATATCCTGGGGTTGGCCATAATGCTGTTCGATTGATATGGCATTTTGCGCGATAGCCTTGACCTCCATGATCGTAAGGCTCGGGGACATTTGCTTTTCCTTCAGCACTTCTCTTTGTACTGTCTCCCCTGTGACAGAATCCCGAGTGAACTCGGTTGTTTTAGGAGATATCCAGCGTTCTTTGATGTCTAACGTTTTTTTGTCAACTACAAAATGATCTGGTGTTACAAAGCCTCCCACTACCCCTTCACCAAGTCCCCAGGCAGAGTCAATCACAACTTTATCTCGTTCACCCGTTACCGGATCAACCGTAAAAGCTACTCCTGCAGACTTAGCGTTAACCATTTTTTGTACAACAACTGCCATGGCATCTTGTTCAAGACTGATATCATTGGCATTACGGTAATGAAGAGCATGCGGAGAAAACATACTACCCCAGCATAACAAGGTTTTGGCCAACACAGCCTCTATACCCGAGACATTAAGAAAGGTTTCATGTTGTCCGGCAAAACTTGTACTAGCGCCGTCCTCCATGGTTGCACTGGAACGAACCGCAACTAATACCTCGTTACCGACTTGAGAACAAAGCAACAAATAGGCATCACGCACCGCTTTTTCGACGACTGAAGGCAACCTGGATTTTTGAATGTACGGCCCAATGATATGCTTGATCATTTCTTCAGAGATTTCCACTCCTCCGACGATCAATTCATTGAGCCTTTCACTAATTCCCGAAGAGGTTGCAAAGCTGCGGTAAGCATTGACTGTGATCGAAAATCCTGGTGGAACTTGTTTCCCAGCTTGGCTTAATTCTCCTAGGCTAGCCCCTTTACCACCGACTAATGGTACATCTTTCTTACTTATTTGGTCCAACCACATGATCATCCCAGATTCCCCCTAACTCTCCCCCTACTCCTCTAGGAGTTCGACAACTCCTTTTGTCCCGTCTATCCGAACCTTCTGACCGGTCACGATCCCATCAGTCACTCTTTTACCTCGGGTAATCGTACCGACCACAGCAGGAATATCATATTCCCTGGCACAAATGGCCGCATGGGCTAACATACCTCCACTATCCGTGGCTACTCCTCTGATTTTTGAAAACAACGGTGTCCAAGCCGGCGTTGTAAACGGTGCGATCAAGATCTCATCAGGTTGCACCTCCGAAAATCCTTCATAATCAAAAATCACGCGTGCTATACCTTCGACAACGCCCGGGGCCCCTGGAAAACCCTCCCAACGATTTTCAACATCAATCTCCGGTTTGGCCTGTCCCCTAATCACCTCATCCGTCATGCCCCAGATCTTGATGAACACCGGATCATCAATTTTCCCTTCAGGAACAGTTCCAATGAAAGGATTTACTTTGACCTTGTGCAACTTCGTCCACACATCCTTGCGCCGATAGACCATACTGTGGACCCTTGTATGGTGCTCTTCAATCCCAATCTTTTTATTGATTAAAATATCTTCTAAGACTCCTTCGAGTTCATCGATTGTCATGAAAAATACATCATCAATTTCATCAATAAATCCCCAATGGACTAATCGCCGTCCACACTCTTGGATGGCATACCTCAATTCCGAATAAGTCCACTGCTCGACGTAAAAATTATGGTCTTCGTTGAAAGGGTAAGAGTATTGGGCCAATTTCAAAGCTTGCAGAAATTCTCCCCGATCTTCTTCAGGAATGTCGGCTACAGTACGAGCGATATACTCATCCCGCTCCGCAATTATTTTCTTGGTGTGTTTTTCAAAATCAAAACTACCTTTTAGGATATAGGTCTGGATGGTGGTAAATGCTGGCATTGGATCCTCAATCCAGGTTCTATATGCACAATCAAACAAGGCTGCTGTAGATCTACGTCCGTATTTCTCTAAAAACTGCGTAAACTTACCCAACCAAAGCTTACCCTTAGTGCTCTTTATTAAGCGCTCATTAAGCTCTTCTTGAGTGCTGATTTCATTAAACTCCTCCGCTAAGTCCAGTTCATTAGCCACGTCAGCCAGTTTCCAAAGTGCACGGTCGATTTCAAACATTTTAGTTTCAAACCCCTGCAGAAAGGTGCGCATTTGTCGTTCTTCAATATTATATTTGGCACAGATTGCTTCAAAGGTCATATAGGCAAAGTGTGCTGGATACATACACACAAAATGCAACTCCCAACTGCGTTTGGAGATTTTGACAGCGTCCTTCAGCACATTAATCAACCGGTCTAAGGGAAGGGTCTTTTTGTTAATTCCTTTCAGGTAATCCAAGGAAGCGGTCCACTCTTCCACAATATCCGCGTAACGCTGTGGCCAGTTTTCTAACATATCCATTAACTTTTGCTGAAAGATTGGCTCTTTAGCTTTTATTACCTCAGGGTCAGTTATCGGCATGGGTCCGGGGAAAATCCGACCATCATAGAGTACATAATCAAATCCCTCCGAATACGGAAAGGTAAACCACTCAGCGGCATACCTTGTCCCCCGGGGCCAATGGTAAACAGACGCACCCATTGGACTACTTGGAGGATTATTGTGCACGCTATCATGAAACCACAGTCTAGCACTATCTTCCTGCCGATACATTTTCATGGGTACCCATTCGACTTGATGATCTTCCAATCTCATATCTTCGTTCGCCAACATGTCATCCTCCTTAAAATTTACTCAAATACTTACCAGGGTTCCTTCTTCCTTTAACTTGGCAGTGATGATTTCACGCAAACCATTTTTATTAACCTTAGACTCTGAAGCAAGCGGGAAAGTATCGACGATCTCCAAACGTTCGGGAAGTTTATACTTAGCCAGTTTTTTGGTATTTAGGTAGCCTATCATTTCTTCAAACATCAGCACACCCTCATCTTTGTTAGGAATAACGAAAGCACAGGCCTTTTCTCCCATTATTCTGTCAGGCATAGCTACTATTGCGACGTTTGATACCTTGGAATGCCCCATCAAAGCGTTTTCAATTTCTCCAGGATAAATATTCTGTCCGCCCCGAATGATGATATCTTTCTTCCGACCAGCGATCATGACATAGCCGTAATCGTCAATCTTAGCTAAGTCGCCCGGAGTGGCCCACCCCTCACTGTCAAAGGCTTCTGAAAACGTTTTTATCGGGTCACGGTAGTAACCACACGAATTTTGGGGACCTCGGAAATATAATTGTCCTACTTCCCCTTGGGGTACAATATTCCCATGGTCGTCAATGATTTTGATTAGATTCCCGGGCAAGGGTTTTCCAACAGTTGAACGCCGTTTTTCCGCCGAATCTTCAATCGAGATCCCCGAAACCGAACCTGTATCTTGGGAACCATAGGTACTAATGATTGGTCCATGAAAGCGCCGTTCCACTTCCTCAGCAAGTGTCGGTGAGAGGTAACCACCTGAGCATCGTATGGCACGTATTGAAGACAAGTCATATCCTTCGACGTTTTCTTGCATCATCATAGCTAGTTGGGCCGGTACAACACAGGGGATAGTGACCTTTTCCTTCTCAAAAAACTCCAGGGCATTGGTGACACTATAATCATATAAGAGAGCGATTTTGGCAGCGACTTGCGGAGCAGCAAAATAAGTGGGTGTACCACCGGCAGCTCCAGCAGCTGGTGCAACAGCACAGACTACATCATCAGGGCTTAATTTCCAATTCTTGACGTGGGTTTTCGTACTCCATAGACGTGCTGCAAGACTTTGCTCAACAACCTTAGGAATACCTGTAGTACCGGTTGTGGTCGTTAAAAAGCCTACATGAGTCGGATCCATACGCCTGTTGGCAAGATAATCTTGAGGATATTTTTCTTCCAACGGGGCTTGAACAATCTCTTTAAAGGAAAGGGTACCTTCCGGAACATCCGAACCAATCACGATAATATTTTCGAGTAAAGGTAATGAACCTTTTAATTCTTGATACATTTCGTAATAATCGAAGTTTCGGTAGTTTCCGGGGATTATAACAGTTGTTGCTTCAATTAGAGAGATGATTTCCTGCAGTTCTTTATGACGTAACGTATGCATCAGAGTCATTGAAATAATTCCCGCTTTTTCACATGCTACCCTGGCTATAAAGCCTTCCACACAATTTGGCAAGTGAACAACTACCCTTGCATCTTTTGGAACAGCCAATTCAATAAATTTCAGGGCGAGACGATCTGCTTGCAATTTAGCCTGAAGCCAAGTTAGACGAGAGCCATTTGAATCAATTAAAGCCTCCTTATCTGGATAATTCTTGGCGTTTTTTTCCCAAAAATCTGAGAATACTTGGTCAGTCCAATAACCTTTAGCCAAATAATCTTCAGCATCTTGTTGGTTATACTTTACCGGTATCATCCGCATCCTCCTCCTACTAACGCTGATTCCGCTGAATTTATTAACTCCTTAAAAGCTTTGATTATAGCCTCTCCAAACTCTGGTTCGTCAATATTAGCATTCACCTCAATTACCTCGATGTGCTTACCCGCCAACCTCTTAAATTCCTCTACAAAAATCTTATCTGCTTCCGGTTCGTAAATTGCCATTCCTTCGGTATCAAAGGATGCCCAGCCTTTCATGGGCATCAGAAACTTCACCGGTCCCTTCGAGGCATTTAGTTTTTCGGCCATTACCCTTGCTACAACCCCTAATTCCTGAGAGTTTAGCCTTAAGAAGGTGCGGAGAGAATCCAAATCATACCTCTTTCGCTCATAATAATCCGGTTTATATTTGCTACGCGCCGGTGTCATAAGGTTAACAGCACAAGGGGCAATTATTTGAGGAATGCCCTTTATACCGGCAGCTTCTAAGCGCTCTTTTCCTGCGGCCCTAGTACCGCCAAAGAGTTCTTCCCCTACACCACCAGGCGCTAAGTCAATGACAGCCTTAAACATGCCTTCTTCAATAATCAACTCTTCCATTGCTTTATCAGCGACCCCTGTGGCTGAAAAACCTATAATTTGATGACCTTCCTCCTCAAGACGTGTCCGAACAAAATTTGCAGTCCGTTCACACATACTAAGTTGGGTCATTGCGACATAGCCTCCAGCCCCAAAATTCTTATCAGGACCAATTCCATTTAACTTTTCAACCATACCCACAATTGACCCAGCTGCTCGATCCAAGATGTCTCTAATTAGCTCATTCGACCCAGTAAAATCAATCACGGAATGGAGGATGGCTATGTCGGATGTCCCAAAATACCGACTAGCTAGGCCCTGGGATGCTGCAACACTACAAACCATCAACTTTGGAACTCCGAAGGGTAAAGTCCTCATAATATTTGTTTCCATTAGACTGTTTGTAGCGCCGCCAATCCCTATAACGCCCTTAATTTTCCCCTCTTTGTAGAGGGCCTTAAGCTTAGTTGCTGCCCCAGTTGTCATTATTTCTCCTAACTTAACTCGATTTTCTGTTGTAATAAGTGTTTCGCCCGGATTACCTAGCTTATAGATTTCTTCTCGGGTGATATCAGACACCATACCTGGGTTTCCCCTCGTACCTAAATCGAAGACTAAAGTATTACAATCCCTTGCTTCAATTTGATTCTTTAAATATGCTGTTTCGACGGCTTTTGTATCTAATGTGCATAGAATGACGATTGTTTTAGCAATGTCTTTAGTTTTTGTTGTAGTCAAACTGTTTCTCACCCCCTTATTATTTTTTAATTATTCTGAATTATGAGACTATAATAACAGGCAAAGAATTACTAAACTATTACTCTTCTAAGTAAAAAAAACTTAAGAAATTGTCTATATTGGCCAATATAGATGTAAAAAAAGTGCGCAACAATTACCCTAGTTGCGCACTTTTTTATAGTTCAACATTCTGTGTCCTACTAAATTACTACAGTTAATTCTTTTGGACAAAACTCCCACTTATTGAAGTAAGAGTCTTATGATTGGATAAAGCGCAAGGGTATTTGACCTTGCAGCTTAGAGTTATATTACGAGTTTTTTAAATAATTATTTCGGCTATTATATTCATCTTCAGCCATTATTTTAGCCGCTTGAGTGAAAAACCAGCTATCGACCTTCGAATTCAACCAACTTAACCTTTCCTCAATTGTTACCTTAAATATATTGAGAAAAAATATCAATCCTTCTGAAGTAAAGCGAAATAACTTATCCGAATCTTTGACTATCATGTCGTTATCCGAGATAGTTGTGAGCCTTGAATCATGCCCATCAATAATATTAATAATTTCTTCTGCTTTAGTTTTGTTATAATTAACTTCAGCCAAAATCCCCGCGGCAATTCTAACCCCTTCAACTTCATGAATTCGATTCAAGGATTGATCACAGCCTGGTCCAAAAGCTTTATTCTGCATTTCAAATGTTAGTTTACTCCACCCTACATCGTGAAGCAATATTGCTGGAATCACAACTTCCGGATCCCCTTTTTCCATTAAAAGCAACCTCTCCCCAAACCTTTTAGATACCGCTATGTGAATTTGATTGCTTCTTGTTTCAAGATATGGTAAGGCAAGCAGATAAATACGATCAATTATATTCATCTTCACAATCTCCTATCTGGTGATCAATTTCGGAAGTTCAATAATTGACCATTTTCATATTCGCCCGTCCAACGTTCAAACAAATTATGTTCTACCCCGAACTGATCAAGTATTTTCCCCACCGTTTGATCAACAATATCATCAATTGTCTTGGGAAGATGGTAGAAGGCCGGTAAAGGCGGCAATAGTGTGGCACCTATTTCTGCCACATTAGTCATCAAGCGCAAATGACCCAAATGTAATGGAGTCTCTCGAACGACTAATATCAATTTTCTCTTTTCTTTTAGGCAAACGTCTGCTGCCCTAATCAACAAATTTTCGTTAAAGGAATTGGCCACCGCTGATAAGGTTTTGATAGAACAAGGCGCGATAACCATTCCATCAATTAGAAACGAACCGCTTGCGATCGCCCCGCCAACATCATTATAATGATAATTTTTACTTGCCAGGGACCTTAATTGATTTAACGTGTATTTTGTTTCTATTAAGATAGTTCTTTCAGCATCTGGAGAAACTACTAAGTGAGATTCTACTCCATTTGCCGCCAAACTCTCTAATAAACGCACACCGTAAATTGCCCCTGAAGCCCCTGAAATCCCTACTGCAATCTTCACTTTTTTATTCATAACAACGGCCTCCTCTCAAAATACAACTCCCTTACCTCATAGAAACTTCAAAGCTAATTGAACTTGTAAAGTAACCTCAGGATTTGTTAAGTCGAGCTCCGCAATTTCCTGAATGCGTTTCAAACGATATTTTAAGGTTCCATCATTAACAAAACCCTGTCTTGAAGCCGCTTGGATATTCTGATTGCATTTAAAATACAGTTTTAACGTTGAAATAAGTTCGGATTTATGTTTTTTGTCATATTCAATAACTTCTCCCAGTACCTTTTTGGCGAACCAGATAAATCTTTTGGGTTCTATTCCCAGCATGCCGTATGCTCCAAGGTTCTCATAATCAAAGCATGTATTCTCTTTATTTAGATGCTTCATTATTTGATTGGCTGCACTAGCGTTATTATAATTCTGTCTTGTTTCGATGATCGAATTACTTTTAACCCCCAAAGTAAGCCACCATTTCGAAGAGGGAGATTGCCCTAACAGAGTTACGAGTAAATTCTTCATCTTTTCCGCCTGACCATCCTCCCCATTACCCAGAATGATCACCAGCTTGTTCTCATGTAACCCGATAACTCCATTCGGTGGCATGGCGTTTCTTAACTCATTGACACATTTATTAATGGGCCCTATTCGACCACCCTCGAATTCAAGAACTATCAGGCTTAATGGATAATCTAGCGTTATGCCAAGTTTTATAGTCCATTCCAATACTTGTTCTTCATTCATCGTGTTGCTAAATAACCATTCATCCAAAAGATGCTTCATAAGTTGTTTCTTGTTATCCACTGAAACCTTTTGTTTTAGGAGGACTAAAGCGATTACAACACTGGCATCACGTAAAATCAGCTCCTGCCCTTGTGATAAACATGTTTGATTTAAGTCAACCGCTAAAAAACCCAATATCTCTTTCCCCGCTATGATCGGCGTCAGGCAACGTCTGACAGGTTGCCCATTTTTGCCAACTGTTTGATATACAGCGGTTTCTCTCCTACTATAGAAACTCTCCATTAGCCCTTTGTTGGAGTGTTCCCCTAACAGCTCCCGTGATGAAATCTGCTGATTCTTGCCAGTCACTCTTGTTTTGGCCAAAACCCGAAATTCTTTATCTTCAATCGAAACCGGTAGACCAATGGCCTGCCCGATGGTGCTAATAATCTTTTGCAATCCGGAGTTTTCAAGAACTAAGCCCGCTAGCTGGTTATGCAGATTGATGGATTTTTGTAAGGATTGTTGTTGAACTAGTAAAAATTCATTAACACGCTTCAATTCGGAATTCGTTATTTGCAATTCTTGATCAGTTAAGTGATATAATTTTGTGTTTTCTATAACCATCGCCAATTGAATACCCAATAATGCCAAAATGTTTTTGTCATATTCGTTAAAGCCGTGGGAGGTTAACTTATTTGCCACCAACAGAGAACCTAACTGACGACCGTTTGAAATCAGTGGAACACCTATAAAATCCTGGATTTTGCCAGCAAACATTAAATCCTTCGGCAGATTTTTGCCATTGGCAATTATCTCGGTTCCATTGGCTAAAAGATTGGCTAACTCACCAGTAAATCTTTCAACCTGTTTGGCTACAACTTGATTCGAACCCAAAACATAACCAAAAACGTTACAACCCTTGGAATTAGGTTTCTTGATAATCAGATACACCTTTTCACACGACACAAATTGACAAACTTGCTTATAAAAATCCTTTGCCATTTCATTAAAATTCAAGCCATCGGAGAGTTGAAGGGCAATCTCATTCAATAATTTCCATTGACTAACCCATTCTTTACCCTCTCTCAACATAAGTTGCAGGCTTTTAACCACTGTATTAGGTTGCAAATCGCTGATATTTTGGTCAGCTTTACCTTCCCACTCGGATTTGGCCCTAATTTCGTATTGACAGTACGGATCCCCTTTAGCTATACATTTTGTCTCTACACACACCGCCTCTTGCCCAAAAAATCTGCTGCTATAGCCACTAGCATAACCAACCAGTGTCCAACAAACTGCCTCTGCTGAATGACCGTAGGTTTTAATGTACTGTTTGGCCTCAAAGGAATTCTCCCATTTTCCGCACATATAAAAATGGTTGGCCTCACGATCATATTCCAACACCTTATTAGTAACACGAACCAAACCTTCGCGAGTATGGATTTTTGGTCCGGCTAACATCCAATCAGAGTCATTTTCCGAATTAAAGAAGGGTTTTACACCGTGGGCATCGCTATATCCACACCGATAACCTAAACGGACCAATACTCCTCTTGCTAGATCTAACCCTAGTGTTTTAATTAACTCATCCTTAAGTTGACTCAATGCGTCTGCGTGAAACAAAAGCAGTCTATTGCCGCGAAAAGATATTTCTCCCTCACTGGGATCCATTATGATATCCTGCATATCCAGCAATTCGATTTTCATTCGAACAACTACTCCTTTGTATACTGAATATTTTGAATATTATAATTAATCTATCACGAATTTTAACTAGAATCAATTACCATATTAGACATAGGCTTACAATTGTTTTTACCTATTATGGGTAAATAGTTTTATATAATTTAAACAAGAAGAAATTGAACACCTCCCTTGTATAATGGCCAGAGAGGTGTTCAATTTCTTCGTTCCGATTTTATTCAGTGAACTTTTCTTTCATAGCGCGCCAGA
>DOPS01000271.1:0-7685 GCA_003512645.1 Desulfosporosinus sp. | reverse complement strand
CAGTTGAATCATCATTGTCTGGCGGAACGCTGGATGTCCGAGTTGAGCTATATAGTGACTCAAGACTCTAAGAATAGGAACAAGATGGAAGCAATTGATCAGAAGATAAATGATGCCCTCGAACAAGCGAACCAATTGAAGATTAACTCTGAGGAGAAAAAAATAGTCGATGATATAAAAGCCAACTATAAAAATTACGTTCAAGTTAGTCAACAAGTCCTTGGTGTACCAAGGGTTGAATCTACAAGGTTGGGTCAGGAAACCTTTGTCCCAACAGGCTCGGCGATTGCCTAGAGTCTATTCAGAGATGAGGAGGACGAGAGATGGGTAGGCCGGTCCAATATGGCGGTCAAGCCGTTATAGAAGGGGTAATGATGCGTGGACCTCGTGAGAGTGCTATTGCGGTCAGGTTACCAAATGGCGAGATTGAGGTTACGCGCCTGGAGATTAATGCATGGGCGAGAAAACCTATTTTTAAATTACCCTTGCTTCGAGGGTTTGTAGCACTAGTGGACTCTCTGATTGTAGGAACGCGGGCCTTAACCTTTTCAGCTGGCCGTTCAATGGAAGGGGAAGAGGGCGGAGAAAAGAGTGGTGAAACAGAACTTGGGTTTTGGGAATTAGCGTTGACCATAGGGTTAGCTTTTGGCCTAGGTCTTCTGCTTTTTGTCGGATTGCCTACAGGAATGGCCCATTTGCTTCGAGGAAAGATTTCTGGGGTCGTGTGGCAGAATCTTTTGGAGGGGGCAATACGACTCGTTGTGTTTTTCCTCTACATCTTGGTAATTTCTCGGCTCAAAGATATCCAGCGGGTTTTTCAATATCATGGGGCAGAGCATAAAGCAATTTTCACCTATGAAGCAGGGGAAGAGCTGACGGCAGAAAATGCGCGTCGGTTTTCCAGGTTGCATCCGCGTTGCGGGACAAGTTTCCTTTTAATTGTGGTTGTTGTAAGTATCTTTGTGTTCGCTTTTGTAGGATTGCATCCCTTATGGTGGCGCTTACTTTCCCGCATGCTTCTTATGCCTTTAGTTGCGGGGATAGCTTATGAGATCCTGAAATTCTCTTCACGGCATATAGAATCACCGTGGTTTCGTTGGCTGATTGTTCCAGGTTTGTTATTACAAAAATTAACCACAAGAGAGCCAGACGATGCCCAGCTTGAGGTCGCGCTGGCTGCATTAAAGGGCGTCTTGGATTCAGGTCAGGAACTAACGTGAATTTTGGGCGTTATGCCCGTAGAGAGATGTGTTTGCCATTGATGTTGCAGAACAGACATGTTCGTATCTGAAAGTACGTATTTTTACGGTGCTTATGGAATATGTTCACCGAATTTAAAGGGAGAAGGTGAAAAGATGGGCGAAAAAGCCAAGTCGGAAAAAGTTAAGATTGCGCATCAAGTAAAACGAATCAGGGGCTCCTTCGAGAAACAAACACAATGCATTCAGTGTCGGAGCCGAGCGGTAAGAATTATCGGCAAGGATCAGTATTTCTGCACAGATTGTTGTACTGAGTTTAAAGTCTGCGGAAACAAGGTAACAGTGTATACGATCAGTACGGATGGCATCAAATATGAGCTCTGGTGGATCTATCTGCCAGTACGAGTAAAAGCACAAATAGTATGAACGGAAATGGTTATAACACTAATCACAACGAAAACCATAATACTAATATGGTTGGGAATCATAGGTCTGGTAGCCAATCTGGTCATGAATGAAAAATCTACTGATTAATCTCAGTACGCATAAACCAAACGAGAAGGCCTAACATATCGCCCGTCTTCTCGTTTGGTTTTTTATACCCGAACTTGGACAGGGTATTTTAACAAAAATGTTAAAAATCCGTCAACTTCATGTAATTCTCTTAAGGTAGAATCTATATTATGAATTAAAAATGGAGGGACTACAATGAAGAAGAAGGCATTATTGATATTTATTGTTATTGCTCTATTTGTTACAGGTTTTTTTCTATCAAGAGCATTTGCAGCACCCAGTCCTTGGCTGCTAGCCCCTACTGCTAGTCCGTACCAAGCTCAACTTAACCCGGATGTAAGGCAACCAGCTAACCCTGATGTAAGTGGATCGTGGTACAGTCCGATGAATCCTAACAATCAGCCTAAATATTATTGGTATAATAGTCCTCGTAATAGTGGCTGGAATAATGCCTATAAGAATTGGTGGTGAAGGTAAATCGTGGATGATGCATTAACTGACGAAGCTTAGTAATCAACATACCAACTATTTAACAAAAATGTTAAGAATCTGTGACGTGGGCGTAAAGTAACAACTTTATACTTTGCTTAGCTATTTAGAAAGGGGGGAACAGAATGAAAAAATTATCAAAAATAGCGCGAGTTCTTTTAGTAAGTGTTGCTTTAATTACGGTAGGGGCACCTATTGCCTCTGCAGCACCAGGCTATCCGCAAGCATACTGGATGGCACAACCGGCAGACCCAAGTCAACCTGGGCAGCAGGCTCCAGGTTATGGTAATGGTTACGGTTATGGCAACGGTTATGGTTACGGCTGTTGCGGTTATTACGGAGGAATGTGGTAAAAGCGGTTTTGTCAAATTAAGAAAAACACGGGGAGGACCAATTGAGGCTTCCCCGTGTTTTTCTATCTGAGTGGTTTTATTACCACGAGCCGTTTCTATCCCACTCTGAGTGTTCACCCGAATTCTGGCGCCAATTGGACTGGGTTTGATTATTATAATAGTCGTGCTCTTCCGTATCTGGATTTGCATAATCCCGATCTTCGTTATAGGAAGGGTTCGTAGGTTGTTGCGGTGTGGAACTTTCCGGCATCTTGTTGTCAGGGGGGACTTGGCCGGAACTCGGTTTGCTCCAGTTAGGGGATGTTCCTTGCGAAGGTTGATTTACGGGAGGACTGCTGGAAGATTTAGGTGCGCTCCAATTACTAGGGTTGCTGCCGGATGACCAGTTTTGGTTTTCGGAACGGTTCATATAATCATGGTTCTCTGTAGTGTTTGATTCCATATTTGAAGGATGTTCGTTTTCTGGGCCATTTTGAACAGTTGGATCTTTCTTGCTATCAGAGGAGTTATTTTTCCAGTTTTGTGCTCTTACCTCGAAACTTTCTTCAGGGAAAAGGGTGGCTACACTTACATTCGCATCCACCAGAGCTTTCTGGGCATCATTACGGAGGGTATCAGGTTGAACAGCGATACCTTTCTCTTCGCATCGATCATATATTAAATAACTGTTAACTGTCATTCCCTGTTGCTTAGCTTCCTGTTGAATTTTTTGGTTCGTTTGACCGACTACCACACTTCCAGACAGGTTCCTGCGAGTCATTTCATCACGGATGGAGTTTCGAAGTTTTTCTGTATCAATAATGTGGGTTCCCCACTTATTTATCGGTACCACGCTGGCTAAGACCAGGTTTTGAGTTTCGTTTAGCGTTCCTTTATGATTAGCGTTTTCTACGATTAAATCAACGGCTTGATACACGTCCAGCCCTTTGATTGATATTCCATCCACTATACTTGACCCACCATTGACATCTCGCACTTTAATAACTTTTCCATCTTTATTGATCAAAAGCTCGATGCCTTTATTAATATCTAGAGCGACCGAGGCTACTGCCATATTCGGAATGAATAAGAGAGAAAAAACACTGATGCTCAGAACAAGCAATAATACTGCTGCTGTAGTTGCATACTTCAAGGCGGAATTATGAAACACAGATAATCGCTTCGGGTTTAAATCGACTTCAATAGTCTGACCTACAACAGGTGGCTCTTTTGGAGTAGGAATTTCTAAAAAGTCACCTTTTTTCGTGAAGATGACAGTAACCTTTGAAGAAGTCCGCATCACGATCCCTTTGGTTTTCTCCATTTTTGCTTACACCTTCTCTCCCGGTTTCACCTTAATCACTCCACTTACTAGTAGTTCGTAAAACTAAAACAGTTTTGAGGGGTAGAAAAAACTTTCTATTCCCATTATGGGTATAGAATGTTACAGGATTGTCACACAACGCAAAAATAACAAAAATGTTTTTAAAAAGAGAGGAAAATAACAAATAAGTTAAAAACCCGTGACTTTGTTGTGAAACTTTTCTTATAAAATAGTAAACAGTAGCCTAAGTTAACCGCCGATCGCGATTTTTAGGTTTTGAGAATTATTATGTCCTACCCCCAAAATAAATTAAACTCTTACGAATTGTTTAGTGAACAGAAGCTATTCAATGAGTTAGGGTTACGAAATGGAAAGAAAGGGAGCTGTGATAACATGTCAATTTACAAAATTGGTGAGGTTGTAAAAATCAACGATCAGGGAAACGAAGATTTCAATGGACTTGCCGGAGTTGTTAAAAAAATCGAATTAGGCAGTGATGATGTATCCATACTTTATTTCGTTGAATTTCAGACTAATGATAGCCCCCGAACAATACTTGTTTTTCTCGAAAATGAATTGAAGGCTGCATAATTATGGAAAACTCACAAACGCAGTGCTTGTCCTTTTTTATGTGTTTGCCATTGATGTTGCAGAACAGACATGTTCGTATCTGAAAGTACGTATTTTTACGGTACTTATGGAATATGTTCAGCGAACTTAATGAGAGAAGGTGAAAAGATGGGTGAAAAAGCCAAGTCGGAAAAAGTGAAGATTGCGCATCCAGTAAAACGAATCAGGGGCTCTTACGAGAAACAAACACAATGCATTCAGTGTCGGAGCCGGGCGGTAAGAATTATCGGCAAGGATCAGTATTTCTGCACAGATTGTTGTACTGAGTTTAAAGTCTGCGGAAACAAGGTAACCGTGTATACGATCAGTACGGATGGCATCAAAAATGAGCTCTGGTGGATCTATCTGCCTCGTGCTTGGGCGAGTGGTGAGCGGTGAGCTTAAGTTATCCCTAACAATTGTATAACACTCAACCGAGCCAAAGTGCTCAAACATCCAGTACGAGTAAAAGCACAAATAGTATGAACGGAAATGGTTAAAACACTAATCACAACGAGAACCATAATACTAATATGGATGGGAATCATAGGTCTGGTAGCCAATCTGGTCATGAATGATAAAATCTACTGATTAATCTCAGTACGCATAAACCAAACGAGAAGGCCAAACATTTAGCCCGTCTTCTCGTTTGGTTTTTCGCTTTTTATACCCGAACTTTGCGGCTAATTGGACTGGAGCTGAGTATTAAAATCCATCTTTCTCTATGGGATGTTTTTGATTTTGCGATTGATCTTGATCTGTCCCTTCAAATTTCCTCGCTGATTCGTAGACTACTTTAACATAAATGTTAAGAATCTGTAACGTGGGCGTAAAATGACAACTCTATACTATGCTTAGATTCTTGTAATGTCAGAAAAAAAGAGGAGGAAATTAGGAGGCAAAATTTTATTCTAATAGGTTTATTGCATCGCTTGCAATCACGGCACTCACAGTAACTGCAGGATTAACACCTGTGGTAGCTATGGCAAGCGAGAGGAACGTAAAATCAGCCTACAATGTTTTGACTACCCAGAACTTAATTAATGCACTTACTCGTCTCGGTGGGTTTGACAGGTATGACACAGCAATTCAAATCGCAGACAACGGGTGGCAGTCGGCAAGTACAGCAGTCCTAGCACCATCTGGTGATTTGAATATGCTAGACGCTCTTGCCTCGTCGAGTCTTGCCAAAGCGGTTGATGGACCAATACTTCTTGCCGATAACGACTCAATACCTTCTGGCACAATGACTGAATTAAAAAAGCTAGGAGTAACAAAGGTTTATATGGTTAGTGGAACAGCGGTCATTTCTACGAAAGTAGAGAACGACCTTAGCGCAGCCGGTATTCAATCCGTACGATTAGGCGGAAATGATCGGTATGAAACGGCTGTAAATATCGCAAAGGAAATCCAAGCGATTAAACCCTTTCAAGAAGTAGTAGTAACAAATGCCTATGCTAATGTCGACGCAATTTCGATTGCCCCAATTGCGGCTGCCAAAGGTATTCCGGTTCTGCTAGTTGATAAGGATTCTGTCCCGGCAGTTGTGTCTGATTTCATTAAAGCGTCAGGTATAAACAAGACCTATGTCATAGGCGGAACGGCAGTTGTCTCAGACTCTGTAAAGGGTGCCCTGCCTAATGCCATGAGGCTTGGTGGGATTGATCGCTTTGATACAAACACTGAAGTGTTAAAACAATTCGAAAACCTTATAGTCGGTGGTACCATGTTCTTTGCTAATGGGAGTGATACAAGCCTCATAGATTCGTTGACAGGTGCTCCCATGGTGGCTAAATTGGGCGGTGCAATTGTACTGTCAAATAAAGAAGCCGTTCCAGACGGTACTAAAGGGTACACCTGAGGCAGTAGAAGCAGAGGTAACACCTGAGGTAGCAGAAGCAGAGGTAACACAAGTAGAGGAATAAATGATATGGAAAAATTAAAATGGACTCTCGTAAGGATGTTGTTCTTAGGATTCTGACTACGTTTCAGAATCCTAAGAACGCTTCTCTCTTAGCCTTAGAGACGTCAAGAATTTCCGGAGTGCGAGCAAATGACTAAGAAAACCGTTCTGAAGGAAGGCCCTGAACAGTTATTTCTAATCAGAAAACATTCGTTAATATTTGAAGCCTGTCGAAATACATTAACAACCCCAGCAAAATTAGAAACAGCCCGCTTACTTTAAGGCTAATGCCGGAATATTTCTTTAAAATCCTTTGTAATCTGGGAAATCTGTCAAACATCAGACACAGAGCCAGCAGGGGTATGACCATTCCCAGTGAATAACTTGTTAATAATACACTTCCCGCTATGGAAGAATTGGTGGTAGCTGCCACGGTCAGAACAGAGACCAATATCGGGCCCACACAGGGGGTCCACACCAGGGCCAAAGATATGCCCAGGAAAAAAGATGTTATGTAATTTTTTTTGCTCACATTTCGACGGGTTATCTTTTGCCTGGTCGGCAAATTTATTTTAAGCAAACCGAGGAGGTTTAACCCCATGAGTATCACAAAGATGCCGCCACCCTTTAATAACATGGTTTCGTTGATATTCAGAAATTTACCAAGGAAGCCGGATGCTGTACCAAGGCCTACAAATACCAGTATAAATCCAATGGTAAAGATGAAAATCTGCAGTGAAATACCACAACCAGAACGGTAATGACCCTTGTTTTCCAAAATAGCAGTAGACATCTGTGAAGTATAGACGGGCAGCAGGGGTATCATACACGGTGAAAAAAAAGAGAGCATACCAGCTAAAAAGGCAGCCCACAGAGTTGCACTGATTTCCATACTTTCCTCCCTCGTTTCCTCGTAATCTTTAAAGGTTTTATACTTATATTTAATACTCAAGTAAATAAATAAAAATTCATAACTCATAAGATGTTTTCCACTAGGACAGGGTATTTTAACAAAAATGTTAAAAATCCGTTAACTTCATGTAATTCTCTTAAGGTAGAATCTATTTATGAATCGAAAATGGAGGGACTACAATGAAGAGGAAGGCATTATTAATATTTATTGTTATTGCTCTATTTGTTACAGGTTTTTTTCTATCAAGAGCATTTGCAGCACCCAGTCCTTGGCAGCTAGCCCCTACTGCTAGCCCGAACCAAGCTCAACTTAATCCGGATGTAAGGGAACCGGCTAACCCTGATGTAAGTGGATCGTGGTACAGTCCGATGAATCCTAACAATCAGCCTAAATATTATTGGTA
>DOPS01000386.1:0-5927 GCA_003512645.1 Desulfosporosinus sp. | reverse complement strand
ACTGGTGCCTTTTGTGTTCCTGTAATTCAATGGGAAATGAAAAATGCAAGGTGCTTCGTATTTGACGCGGAGCACCTTGTTTTCGTTCTGCTGGACTTTGAGTAGCAACCTCAGTAAGTAAGGGGTTATTATGACAACGGGGGGGCAGCACGAAGTCTAACGATAACATCAATGAGTTCTTCCAGAAGATCCGGTGATAGACCGGACTTTTCTGCTTTTTGTGCCAGACGGAGGTAAGGTTGACTTCCTTCATTAATCATGAATGTAGAGAGGTCCGCCTTAGTTTGAGCGTTATCGGGAGGCTCGCTGCTAAGAAAGACGGTGGGGGAAACCTCAAGTGCAAGTGCTAGACGACAAATGGTATCAATACCGGTTGATTGGCGCTTTCCGGTCTCCAATTGGCTGATAAGGCTGCGAGCCACCCCAGACAGATGAGATAATTCCATGGCACTGAGACCTTTGGTCAGCCGAATTTCTTTAAGTTTTTTTCCAATATCTAGCACGGGCATGCCCCCTTTCTTAGATACTTGCCATATATTCCAATGTTCATAACACATGATAAAAATGGTCATGTTATTTTGTTCTTTTTTAAAGAAAACAAACCCTTTATAGTTCACAAAATAGGACAATTAATGTTATAATGATTAAAAATGTGAATTAAATCTGTTGGGTAAATAAAGGAGGCAATGGAAGTGAATGAATGCCATTTTGGTCGAAACTTGAAAAGATGGCGGTTACATAGAGGAATAACTCTGCGAGAATTAGAACATAGAACGGGCTTGAAAAGGCAGCGTCTCTTTGGGATCGAAAGGGGGTTATATAAAGGAACACCGAACCAATGGATTAGGCTGTTTAAAGAATTGAATGTCTCTATTGAAACGTTTACTTCAGATTCAGGATTATGCAATTAATCAACGTATCTCATTAACCGTTGGGGAATGTCTTGCTTTCATCATACACTAGACCCCAAACGGTGCAGGATAACCCTAGGATACTTATCTGATTCCGAGTGTTTAGATGAACAATAAAAGACGGCATTACTTATGCAAATCCTAATAATATTTTGAAAGATCCGTACGTATTTGTAATGAATTACAAATATGAAAGTGCTTGTGGAGAAGCCTTGTTTGAAAGGATAGATGAACTGGAGTTACTTAGCAAGTATGGTAATGATCGCCGTTACGGCAGGTTCCTGGAACCTCTGTTATGTTGGGAAATTCGACAATACTTTATGAATGAGTATAAATAATTAATTGATATTTAGATCGCTATAAGGTGAATGATATATAGTTGTTAGAACCGTGGATACGTCTAGTTGGCCAGTGTGTTCGTGCTATTGTTATAGCGGTCATTCTAGGACTCAACTCAATATATTGGTTTGATTGAAGAGTTGAAAGAGCCGCAGAGCAGAATGGAATCGTAGGTAAGGAACTACTTCGCGACGAAACTGATTGCCACACTCGACAGTGACGGCAATCCAAATTCGTCACTGGTGACGAATTTGATCTACACCCAGGCGCTCATCCTTCTTGGGATTACGTACTCGGCGTAACGTCTAGCGGGCTGTCATTTGTTGTCGTTCCGAGAAGGTTCCGGGTACCTTTGCGAAACGACAATAAATGACAACTCATGAGCGCGTTTCGCCGAATAATTATGTATAGGAAAGTAAGCTTACTATTACGCCTTTTGGGCCAGAACATTATCTAATATAGCATCAATACGTTCCTGGGTACCGGGCTTGCATACTACTTGTAAAGGCTGGACCTGCATGAATTGTTTGTGATCATCTGCAGATGTCACAAACACTATACTGCATGTTGACATGGAATCGGATTGCCGTATTTGTTTGGCGGTTTCAAGACCAGTCAGCTTATTCATGCTATTATCAAGAAAAAGAAGGTCAAAAATTATATCACGCTTATTAAGTTCTTCGAGAAGCTCTTCACCACTGCCAAATTGGTAAATATCAAATAAAACCCCCTTTTCTTCTTCATATAAATGAATGAATGTTTCCAATAACAGCCGACACAATAACCTGTCATCACAAATGCCAATATTAAGCAAAGCTCATCTCCTCCACCTATTTAAAACGAAGTTTTTATTGTTCGGGCGTTCGTCTTCCACATTGTTCACCACCAGCAGTTCGAAGCTGGCAAGATCAATATTATGTTGTTCCGTATCCCTGTAACTGCTGTAGCTCAGCAATCACATCGGTGGCTTTTGTTGAATAGTTTTAGGACAAATAGTCCAATATGTCAATAGGACTTATCGTCCTAAGATATACTTGCTTTGGTGATGCTGATGCGATTAAGAATACGTGATGTTCGTGAAGATCATGATCTAACCCAACAACAAGTTGCGGAATACCTAATGTGCGATCAATCTTTATACTCCAAATATGAGCGAGGGGAGCGTGATGTTCCGCTAAATATTATGATTAAACTCGCACAGTTTTATAAAACCAGCATTGACTACCTGGTCGGGTTTACAGAAAATAAACAACCTTATCGCTGAGCTTGCATTTTTCAGCAGCCCGCTAAAATGCTTTGTTACATAGTTAGGCTGGAGCAGCCGCCCCAGCTCGTCGGTATGGATGTTCTCGGGGGAGTCGTTACAGTAGGATCGAGTAGGAGGCGGCTCAATTAATGAGGAGCTTCCTACTCGATCTATTTAAATAGCTATTAAAAGAGTAATATGTTGTTCATGAAATTATCGAACCAGGCTATATAGAACGGCTTATGCCTGGGCTTCGATATCGTCAAGGAATTATTAAAAAAGTTCGCGAATTGACTGTGCAGGATGACGCAATTCAAAGCATTGTCAAACAGCGAACGCAGATATCTCAGCGAATTCAGGAAGCGGAATCATCTTGCAACGAAGTAATTGCGTCTATTGAACAGATCCGGGCCCAAATCATAAATGCACAACTAAAAGCTTGCCCGGTATGCCAAACTGAATTTGCATCCGCCGAATCGCTGCTTGCGCGTATCAAACAGGAGTTTTGCAGCATAGACTTGGCTGAGGCACGTGCGGAGTATCATGCCAAAGACGAGCTGCTGAAAAGTTCCCGAGACTCCTACCAAAGTATGGTGCTATCCTGGGACTTGACCAAACAAAACATCTCCAAAGAATTGGAAAAAGAACTATCCGCGCTGAACAAAGAAATCGAAGAAATCTCTGCTAAGGTTGAGCAATTCAATCGGGATATTTCTTTACTTGAAGAACGTCGACAGATGCTCAAAACAAAAATGAATACAACGATGGGTTTTACAGGCGAACTTACTTTTGATGTTTTTGACTCGCTGATAAAAAATATATATCAACGTTTAAGTGAATTTCATTTACAAAAAGAATCTATGCGGGACCAGCTTGGTACATTGTTCCAGAGACTTCGTGCTATCAAAATAGAAGAGGAAGCTGTTTCGGTGAATATTCTATCTGGTTCATTTGAATCATAGCTCAAAGATAATTAACCCCAGATCCTTGCAATTCATCTATAAATGGTATAAAATTGCAATAGAACATACGTTCTAAAGAAGGCCCTGACTACATCTATTGTAATGCCTAAAGTGATAGAGTGGAGGTAGGAGAATGGCTGGAAAGTTTGAATGGCACAAGTTTTCAGAGGTAGACCTTGATGACGGCTTTTTTGATTCTCTCAAGGCTGATTACGAGGAATTTCCGGACTGGTTTAAAAGAAAGAGCGATGCTGGGGAGAGTGCGCTCGTTTTTCATGATGAACAAGGTGTGGGAGCTTTTATTTATTTGAAACGGGAAAATGAAGCCATTAAGCTTTCGGATTCAACAATTCTTCCCGCTATATCACGCGTCAAAATTGGTACATTACGTTTGGCTGAACGCTATCGGGGTATGCGGCTTGGAGAGGGAGCGTTAGGAGTTTCTCTCTGGAAATGGTGTGAAGATAGGACTGAGGAAATCTATGTTACAGTATATGAAAAATATTCCGAACTAATCAACCTTTTTGAAAGATTTGGGTTTATATGTATGGGAAGAAACCGGCGTGGTGAGTGTATATATTTAAAAAGTCGTAGTAAAATTGATTACAGCGACCCTTATAAATCTTTTCCGTTTATTCGTCCAGATTTTAGCAAGGCGGGATTAATTCCGATTTATGAGAGATACCATGATCGACTTTTTCCGTATTCTGAGCTAAAAATCAAGAAACGTGAAATTGAAGAAGAAACAGCTGGCAATGGGATTACTAAGGTTTACATAGCTTCTCCTTTTACGGCGATGCATTATGAAATTGATGAACCGGTTTATATTTATCGGATATATGAAGGCGATACGGGAAAAACCTATAAGTCAGCAGTTACATCTTATTGCACAATAACTAAGATGGAAGTAATCAAGAGTAATGGTAAAACCACTATAAGTCTTGCTGATTTCATTAAAAATGCCGGAAATAAAACGGTTTTTTCTCCGGAGGAATTAACAGTTACATATGAGAACCAGAAAAATATTATCATGCTGGAATTAGTATATAACGGTTATTTTGGCAAAGGACATAATGTTATTCACAAGGATTTAAAGAATCAAGGCTTGTTTAATTCCCATCCTTATCAATTGGATTTCAGTAAGGATCAATTTACTAAAATACTGGAGATGGGTGACGTAGATGCGCAAAATGTTATTATCGATTAACCCTGAGCATGTGGAAAATATTTTTAACGGCAGTAAACAGTTCGAGTTCCGGAAAATCAAGTGTAAGTCTGATGTGGATAAAATTGTTATTTATTCAACCTCACCGGTCATGCGTGTAGTTGGCGAAGTGGAATTACTTGGAGTGATCGAAGATATCCCTGATAAGGTTTGGGATATAACGGCTGAATATTCAGGAATCACGAAAAGGTTTTATGATCAATATTTTGAGCATAAGGAAAAAGCTATCGCGTACAGGTTAGGTGAAGTAAAAAAATACCTGGAACCGTTAAAACTCTCGGATTTTGGGATCAGCTTTGCACCGCAGTCGTTTGTATATATTTGAAGGTTAGCACAAAATATTCGATAATTGTCAGAATTGCCTAATTTAGTGAAGGAGCCTAGCCCAATGAAATTCCTACACATCGCCGACCTGCACATCGGCAAGCGCGATCCTGCGGAGATCATTGGAATTAGCTTTTGTTTAAGTAAAAAGCATTCTGAATTTATGGCTCAGGTTTTTAATAAAGCGGGGATTCCTTCAGAATTTCTAGTCGCGGAATCGGAGAGCGCTGTGAGGGATAGCGTGAAGCGGCGCCTGGTAACGAAGGAAATAACCTTTGTTTTTGTGGTGGATATATCAATGAAGAGCTGTTTCATTGGCAGTCTCAAAGCCGGACGACGGTGGAATCACTGACAGGGCAGAGGTATCTTAACCAAGTAACCAGTGGTGGGAATGTGTTGTTTTTTGTGAGAGAGTATAAGAAAGAGGGGGCTTTTGCCGCGACCTTTACTTGTATTGGATTTGCCGATTTTCAAAGCCATCATGGCTCGGCACCGATTAGTATTGTCTGGAAGATGAAGGAGCCGCTGCCGGGTTTTGTGATGAAGAAGACGGTAAAGATTTAATGTTGACAAGTGAAGTTTTCCAAAGAATTGGTTTCCTTATTAGATGCCCGAAGAACAACATGACCTACTAAGGGAATCTAAGATTTGTTTTGATCATAAAGAAGAAATAACCCTAGGATTGCGGTTATTTCTTTATAACTTCTAATTCCGGCTAACCGTTCGGTTAGGCAATCGGTTGGGCTGGCGTGCTTGCAACACGTTAGTCCTTTTCTTTTGCCTGCTTTTTTTTAGGTTGTCTTTAAGTCCTTAATGATAGCCAGAAGATGTTCCAATTGGCCGTCGTTTAGCCTCTTTGACTCGTTAATCAAATCATTTAATTTTGTCGGAAAGCTTACTTCGTCATTAAAGAAATCCTT
>DOPS01000385.1:0-6917 GCA_003512645.1 Desulfosporosinus sp. | reverse complement strand
AAGCAAATGCCTATGGGTATGCACACCGTGATCAGCGAGGGTGCAGGGACAATCTCCGGAGGACAAAAGCAACGCTTGATGATCGCGAGAGCTATCATTAAGAAACCAAAACTAATTTTCTTCGATGAAGCCACTAGCGCTTTAGACAACCGTACCCAAGCCATAGTCAGTAATAGCCTTGACCAACTCCAGGCTACACGAGTTGTTATTGCGCATCGTCTGAGTACAATCATTCACTGTAATAAGATTATCGTGATGGATCAAGGGAAGATCGTAGAGAGTGGAACTTACCAAGAGCTTATAGAGAATAAAGGGATTTTTGCTGACCTGGCCAAGAGACAGCTAGCTTAGAGTCTCTGATTTAAGGCGGATGTATAAGGCAGGTGTAACCAAACTGTCCGATGTCTAACTTGAGGAAGTTGCAGGTGCTCACAGCTTTGAGGCTATTTATAATATAAGGTAGGGGTAGGTGCGAGAAGATGAAAAAGCGCATTGCATTGATTTTAATCACGTTGCTAATAATTTTTGCATTACCTGGCTGTGCTGAGCAAGAAAAGGCTAGCCTTGCAGATCAGTCAGAATTTAAATATCACATGTACATTGGCTTAAATGACAAGGATACCTATAAGCAGATAATCAGCGATGACGAGGCGCAAAAAATTGTGTCGGAAATCTGCCTGAAATACGTGGATGGGTATACAGTGACCAAGAGGCAGGGGGTATATAAAGATGAAAAGGGTATCGTGACCCAGGAGAATAGCCTTGTCTACGAGTTTTATTCAGCTACGGATGACAAGATAAAGAGCGTTATGGATGAAGCATTAGTAAAGCTTAATCAAAATTCAATCTTAGTCGAAAAGGCCAAAGTCGATTTCAAGTTTTACGAGGGGGCTACTGAAGAATGACCAAAGGCGGAATCCAATATTAATGTTTTCAATCACTCTTTGTTGGGCCTCGTTTTATATATCATCAAGAATATTCCAGAATCAAAGGGCTCTCCCATGGTAGAATAAAAATCTACTAAGGGAGGGTTTTTCATGGGCAAAAAGGGTGCACAAGAAAAAATATATTCTTCAAGAAATACTAGAAGGCATTCGGCTTCACTTATGAATCAATTACGGAGCGGCTTGATATGAGGTAATGAAGTTACATCACCTAGAGCCTGGTTAGCCCAGATTGCGATTGGCTATTTTTAAGGCTAAAGTTGAACTCTCGCCATGAATGCAGTATTATTTAGAGCAAGGGTAAAATTGGCAGAAGCAGGATCATTTAGAGAGAAAGGTTGATAAACGGATGGAATACAAATCCTCCTCGAATTTTCTTAAAAATATTATTAACGAGGACTTAAAATCAGGTAAGGCAGATCATATTATCACGCGGTTTCCTCCGGAGCCCAACGGCTATTTACATATTGGTCATGCTAAATCTATTATTCTAAACTTTGAATTGGCGGATGAATTCAAGGGTAAGACCCATCTGCGCTTTGATGACACGAATCCAGCCAAAGAGGACACCGAATATGTGGAATCCATCAAGGAAGATGTATTGTGGCTAGGATATGAATGGGACGACTTGTTTTTTGCCTCAGATTACTTTGAGGAAATGTATAATCGAGCAGTATTACTGATTAAGAAAGGTAAAGCCTACGCTTGTGATTCTACAGCCGAGGAAATTCGAAAAATGCGCGGATCACTAACAGAGGTGGGACAAAGTAGCCCTTACCGTGATCGGTCAGTTGAAGAAAACCTGTCGTTATTTGAGCGCATGCGTCAAGGGGAATTCAAAGACGGGCAAAAGGTCTTGCGCGCTAAAATAGATATGGCTTCACCAAACATCAATATGCGGGACCCTGTCCTTTACAGGATTGCCCATGCAACCCACCATAATACAGGTGACAAGTGGTGTATCTACCCCATGTATGATTTTGCTCATCCGCTGGAAGATGCTATAGAAGGGGTTACTCACTCGATTTGTACTTTAGAATTTGAGGATCATCGTCCTTTATATGATTGGGTCATTCGGGAATGTGAAATGGAGAATGTTCCTCACCAATATGAGTTTGCTCGTTTAAATATCACGAATACGGTCATGAGTAAGCGGAAGCTTAAGCAACTAGTTGATGAGCATGTTGTGGATGGATGGGATGATCCGCGGATGCCTACTATCTCGGGGCTTCGGCGCCGAGGGTATACGGCAGAGTCAATGCGCAACTTCGCACGGGAAATCGGGGTAGCCAGAGCCGATAGCGTTGTGGACAGCAAAATGCTTGAGCATTTTATCCGGGAAGACTTAAAGCTTAAGGCACCAAGAACGATGGCCGTGCTTGAGCCACTTAAGGTGGTTATCACGAATTATCCAGAGGGTCAGGTAGAGATGTTAGAAGCCGAAGTCAACCCAGAAAACCCGGAGATGGGTACCCGACAAATTCCTTTTTCTCGAGAAGTTTATATTGAGCAAGAGGACTTTACAGAGAATCCCCCTGCCAAGTATCATAGACTGTTCCCGGGAAATGAAGTTCGCCTGAAAAACGCCTATTTCATCAAATGTAATGCTGTAGTAAAAAATGAGGTTGGGAAGGTCATTGAACTGCACTGTACCTATGATCCTGAAACTAAGAGCGGGTCAGGTTTCACTGGAAGAAAAGTCAAAGGGACGATTCACTGGGTGGAAGCCTCTCAAGCAGTCCCTGCAGAATTCCGATTATACGAACCTTTGATTTTGGATCAAGACGAGCAGGATGAGACCTCGTTTATGGATCACATTAATCCCAATTCTTTAGAGATCGTTCATGGATTTGTCGAACCGAATATCAAAGGCTCAAAGCCCCAGGACAAATTTCAATTCTTCAGACATGGTTACTTTAACGTCGATCCTTTTAATTCAACTCAAGAGCAGTTGGTTTTTAATCGGATTGTGTCTTTGAAGAGTTCCTTTGAATTACATAAATAAAATGCTTTACAAAAATACCCTAGCCTCATATTAAAGCTAGGGTATTTTATTTTTTTATCTAGTTTTCAAGACTATCAATTCTATAAGTGGGGGTGGTTTTTTATGTTCAGTTTAGTTTGAGCAAGTGCACTTCCTAAGAATGCAAGTCAAGAACCGTCCCCAACTTGCACTAAATTATTCTTTAAATGAACTAAAAAATCCTGAACATTGGTTACTAACGTTGTCACTTCTAATGACCCCCGGTCCCTAAGTTTATTTACAGCAAATTCCGCGATGTCGACACAGTAAATATAAACGGGTCGGATTTCACCATTTTGTCGTGTGTATGCCGGGGTCATATTCCCGGCGGCAATGGTATGAAGCTGTGTGGCTAGACAGATGAGGGTCGTGGCTTTTCGGGTGTGCTTACGCATTTCATCTTGAGCTTGATAGACATCGGCGATGACAGATGGGAGGGGGCCATCGTCGCGAATCGAGCCCGCCAGGACCAAGGGTACATTATTTTTGATGGCAGAAAAAACAACCCCCTCCTGAATGGTTTCCTTTTCTAGGAGCATCTTAAGGGAACCTGTGTCTCGGGCCTTATTAAGGAGGTCTAAGTGGTGATAATGAGCATTTGGTGGAGATTGTTGGTTATAGGTATTCTGCCCCAAAGCGGTTCCAAATAAAGCGGCTTCGAGGTCATGGGTAGCCATAGCATTGCCTGCCAGGATGGCATGGGCATAACCATTGGAAATTAAGGTGGAGAGGGCTTGTCTAGAATCGTAGTCAAAGACAACGGCTGGGCCTAGTACCCAAACGATATAGCCGTTATCCCTTTCATAGTTTAGCAGTTCGTAGAGATCGTTGTAGTCTTTAGAAAAAGCTGTCTCTCGAGAACGACCGGAACGAAAAGCAAATAAATCTGAATTGGTATCGTTAGAACTAAAGCCTTTGGCATATACATAGATTCCTTCACTGCCGTCTTCCGTACGACCAATTATTGCTTTGTCTCCAACTTGTAAATTTCTGAATTCTACAACCTCAATGGTTCCGACCGTTCTTAGGACTGGTACACCATCCATTCGGCTTTCACTAGCTAAGATCCACTCCCCATTAATTTTGAAATACTCCGGATATATTGAGAGGGCATGATAGTGCTCTGGTGCCACCCCATCGATTTCTACTCCAACAATGCGAGCATCTGGTGCGGATAGAAAAGGTTCTTGGTCAAAATCAGGGTGCTTATAGTTTGGCATTTGGAAGTTCATCCGTCATCCTCCTTAAAGAGTTTCGCTTATTGTACCCAAATCTCAAAAATAAAGTGAAACTTTTCTAAGCTAGGGGATCACGGCATGGGCGATACTTTATCCTACGCCGATGGGTATTCCTTTACGGATCGCGGCTTCGGCGATACTCTCCACCGGAGACTATCGTACCGGAGACCGTCGTCTCTGGAGGCTTTCGTATCTGAAGTAGTCTATGTTTAGCTTTGAACGGTCAAAAAAAGTAGAGGCCGGATCTCCGGCCTCTACTTGTAAAGCATTTTTAAATCAAAACAGCGCCTTTATTTGCGGAAGTTACTAATTTGGCATACCGAGCTAGATAGCCAGAAGTTACCTTGGGTTCAGGCCTTACCCAAGCCTGGCGACGTTTTTCCAGCTCTTCGTCCGAAACAAGCAACTGAAGAGAACGGTTGGGGATGTCGATAGAGATGAGGTCACCAGGTTCCACGAGGGCGATAGGGCCACCTTCCATAGCTTCAGGAGAGATATGACCGATACATGCGCCGCGAGTGGCACCGCTGAAACGACCATCTGTGAGTAAAGCAACTTTTAAGCCCATGCCTGTAATGATGGCGGTTGGATTGAGCATCTCTTTCATACCTGGTCCACCTTTAGGACCTTCATAGCGGATGACCAAGACTTCCCCATCATGAACCTGTTTGTTTAAGAGAGCTTCGAGTACCTCTTCTTCAGAGTTAAATACGCGGGCTGGGCCTTCAAACACGAGCATATCACTTTCCACGGCACTTTCTTTAACGATTGCTGTGTCTGGTGCTAGATTTCCGGTTAGAACAGCAATGCCTCCAGTCTTCCGATAAGGGTTTTCAATCGAATGAATGACATCTGGGCGAGTTATCTCAGCATTTTCCAAACGATCTCTGAGCGGACCAGAAACTGTTAGAACTTCAGTATGCAGAATACCTGCTTTGGCAAGTTCTTTCATTACGGCACTAATCCCGCCGGCTTCATTAAGATCTTGAAGATGGTGAGTACCGCCAGGGCTTAATTTGGTGATATAGGGAGTCTTAGCACTGATGGTATCAAAGAGGCTGAGTGGGAGTTCCAAGCCGGCAGCATGAGCAATTGCTGTGAGATGTAACACCGTGTTGGAGGAGCCTCCGATCCCCATATCAAGGGTTATAGCGTTTTCAAAGACTTTTTGGGTCAAGATGTCCCGAGGTTTAATATCTCTTTTCACGAGGTCGACGATTAATGAGCCAGATCGTTTAGCTAACATTTTCCGCGCCCCAGAGTTAGCTGCTGGAATGGTTCCATTGCCAGGTAAGGCAAGACCGAGAACCTCAGTTAAGCAGTTCATAGTATTGGCGGTAAATAGGCCAGCACAGGAGCCATAGCCTGGACAGGCCGATTGTTCCATGGCGTCGAGTTCTTGTGCACTGATCTTGCCACTTTCGTAAAGACCAGCCGCTTCAAACATCTGACTAACACTGATTTCTTTTCCTTGATATCGTCCAGCAAGCATAGGACCGCCACTGACGACAATACAGGGAATATTGAGACGAGCAGCAGCCATTAGCATGCCAGGGACAATTTTGTCACAGTTGGGGATTAGGACCAGTCCATCTAAGGCGTGTGCTTGAGCAACAGCTTCGATGGAATCTGCAATGAGTTCGCGACTAGGCAAAGAAAAATTCATGCCTTTATGCCCCATAGCAATACCGTCACATATTCCAATAGCGGGAACTTCCATGGGAGTCCCGCCCCCAGCTGATACTCCTAGTTTGGCGGATTGGGCTAAATCTTTAAGATGTCCATGACCAGGGATGATTTCGTTAAAACCATTGACAATTCCAATCAGGGGCTTGTCCAGATCTTCAGGGGTATAGCCCATAGCATATAATAGGGCACGATGAGCTGCTTTCGTTGAACCCTTTTTGACAATATCACTGCGCAATATGATTCCTCCCCTTTATCCGGCGCTTAAAACCAATGAGTTAGAAGCGACTCTGACTCAATTTCTATTTTAAATAACAAGCGTCCGAGTTTTATCATTATTATAGTACATAGCGCAGGGCTGTCAAGCCGCTAAAAGAATGATGAAGCATAGGACCTGCAGGTATATTATGGGACATATCCATAATATGGAGATGTCGTAAGAGAAGTATGAGAGATAGTCATATTTATAGTAATGTTCTGAGGGATGCAAATTTCTGACATAGTACTACCCCTCTTGTCGATGGTAATATATGGAGGAGATAACATATATTAAGCATATACTCTTGTGCATATTTTGTCGATAATGAAGTAATTGGTGGTTATAAGGTCGTTTAATAAATAATTATATCTACCAGTAATTTGAAATGAAAAACAATTAAAAGAAAGGAAGAAAGAAAGATTGAAAAACAAAATAGTTCTTGTGCTTTTTTTAGCTTTTATGACACTTTTCGTTGCTACTTCTGCTCAAGCATCGCTTGGGGATGTTTTGCTGAAGTTAGGGTCTAGGGGACCGGATGTTGTGGAGTTACAGACAAAACTTAATTACGTGGGCTTTAATGTCGGCAAAGCGGATGGTATATTTGGTAATATGACTAAACAGGGAGTTATGACATTTCAAAAAGCTAATGGGTTGACTGTGGATGGCCTTGTTGGTCCCATGACTGTAAAGTCGCTTAATAGAGTTTTTTTAGAAAAACAGCGTCAGAAAAAAATCTCGGATATTCTTAGCACTTCGAAACAATATCT
>DOPS01000326.1:0-6417 GCA_003512645.1 Desulfosporosinus sp. | reverse complement strand
GATGTCTTAGAGAAGTTGGGAATTAATATAGCCATTGCCGCTGAGCATAGCCGAAAAATATTAAAAGAAATCAATCTTTGTTTTATGTTTGCCCAAACCTATCACAGCTCGATGAAACACTGTGCTCCCGTGCGACGGGAAATGGGAGTCCGCACAATATTTAATATCTTAGGACCTCTGGCCAACCCCGCCGGGGCAAATATGCAGTTGATGGGCGTCTATGATAAAAACCTTGTGGAACCTTTAGCTAGGGTCCTCTCGAATCTGGGTGTCAAGCATGGCATGGTGGTCCATGGTTGCGACGGTTTGGACGAGGCAACTCTCACAACCAGGACTAAGGTCTGCGAAATACAAAAGGATGTTTTACGCAGCTATTACATCGACCCAGAGGAGTTGGGTCTAAAACTTTGTACCTTAGCTGAGCTGATCGGGGGCGACGCTGAGGAAAACGCCAAAATTACCCGCAGTATTTTAAATGGCACTGAGCAAGGTGCCAAGCGTGATGTTGTCGTCCTCAATGCAGCACTGTGTCTGTATCTGGCCGGTAAGGCAGCGACCATTAAGAGCGCGATACCCCTTGCGAAGGACCTCATTGACAGCGGCAGAGCTATCAAGAAACTTGAAGAATTCGTGAGACTTTCCAACGAGGTGAGGGGATGATTTTGGAAAAAATAGCAACCCGAACCGTTGAGCGGGTTGCTGAACTGAAACAAATAAAACCGCTAGAGTACGTTATTTCAGAGGCAAAAACCTTAGACCCAAACACCGGCTTTCCCTTTGAAAAGGCTCTGAGAGCAGAGGGCTTATCGTTTATCTGCGAGTTAAAAAAGGCTTCACCTTCTCAAGGAATTATTGCTCAGGATTTCCCCTATTTGCAGATTGCTCAGGAATATGTTGCGGCGGGTGCTGCGGCTATTTCAGTTCTCACGGAGCCCTATTGGTTTCATGGTCAAGATCGGTACCTTAGAGAAATCAGTCAAAAAGTGGAGATTCCCATCTTGCGTAAGGATTTTATCGTGGACGACTATCAAATTTATGAGTCGAAGATCATCGGTGCCTCGGCGATTCTTCTGATTTGTGCCNNGAAGAAGTCAGATCAGCGTTGGCTGCGGGGGCCAGAGTGATCGGGGTCAATAATCGCAACCTGAAGACCTTTGAGGTTGACATCACTACCAGCATAAGGCTTCGCGGCTTGGTTACTGAAGACATCCTCTTCATCTCGGAAAGCGGCATAAAATCCCCTGAGGATGTGGCAAGGCTGAAAGCGAATAAGACCGATGCTGTTCTGATCGGGGAAAGCTTAATGCGCAGCGCTAATAAAAAAGAACAGCTAGCCATCTTGAGAGGTGAACGTGGCATTCCAAGAGGTGAAGGGGTTTAATGAAGATAAAAATTTGCGGATTGTTCCGAGACTGCGACATCGACTATGTTAACGAGGCCATGCCCGATTTTATCGGATTTGTTTTCGCTAAAAGCCGTCGTCAAGTCAGTATAGAGTGGGCAGAAGCCATGCGTCCTAGACTCAGGTCAGAGATCACACCAGTTGGTGTATTTGTCAATGAGTCGTTGGCGAAGGTGGCCAAACTATTAAAGGATAACATCATCGCAATGGCCCAACTGCATGGGGAGGAGAATGAAAATTATATCCAAGCCTTAAAAGCACTGACCAACAAGCCCATCATCAAGGCCGTTCGCGTTTTATCCTGCGAGGATATAGTGGCAGCGCAGCATACCTTGGCAGACTATCTGCTGCTCGACAACGGAGCAGGTGGAACGGGTGAGAGTTTCGATTGGAGTCTAGTCCGTCAGGTGAAGCAACAGAAACCCTTTTTTCTGGCTGGTGGGTTAAAGGCAGACAATATTGAACAGGCAATCGCAGCTACCAAGCCTTACACTGTAGATTTAAGCAGCGGGGTGGAAACTGACGGTATGAAGGATAGAGATAAAATTTTAGAAATAGTTAGGAGAATGCGAAATGGCTAAAGGCAGATACGGCATTCACGGAGGCCAATACATTCCAGAGAGCTTGATGAATGAAATCATTAATTTAGAAAAAGCCTATGAACACTTTAAAAATGATCCGGAGTTCAACGCAGAGCTGAACAAATTGCTGTCTGAATATGCAGGCAGACCGTCCTTGCTCTACTATGCGGAGAAGATGACCAAGGATTTAGGGGGCGCTAAAATCTACTTAAAGCGTGAGGACCTAAACCATACTGGCTCACACAAAATCAATAACGTGCTAGGACAGGTTCTGATGGCTAAGAAAATGGGCAAAACACGCGTCATTGCTGAAACAGGTGCCGGTCAGCACGGTGTTGCTACGGCCACTGCGGCGGCGCTTCTCGGTTTAGAATGTGAGATTTTCATGGGCAAGGAAGATACGGACAGACAGGCTCTAAACGTCTACCGTATGCAGCTTTTAGGCGCCAAAGTTCATCCGGTTACGAGCGGCACCATGACTTTAAAAGATGCGGTGAACGAAACGATGCGGGAATGGACGGCCCGTGTTCATGACACCCATTATGTTTTGGGTTCAGTGATGGGTCCCCACCCATTTCCGATGATGGTCCGCGATTTTCAGAGTGTGATTAGTCAAGAAGCGAGAGAGCAGATCCTAAAACTTGAGGGCAGACTTCCCGATGCTGTGGTTGCCTGCGTAGGGGGTGGCAGCAACGCCATCGGAATGTTTTATAACTTCATCGGTGATCAAACCATTAAGTTAATTGGCTGCGAGGCAGCGGGACACGGTCTTCATACCGAAAAACATGCCGCTACCATTGCTAAAGGAAGATTAGGCGTATTCCATGGCATGAAGTCGTATTTCTGCCAGGATGACTTTGGGCAAATTTCTCCGGTCTATTCCATCTCTGCCGGTCTTGACTATCCTGGGATTGGACCAGAACATGCCAACCTTCACGACACAGGCCGGGCAGAGTATGTGCCCATAAGCGATGACGAGTCAGTCGAAGCCTTCGAATATTTGGCACGAACAGAGGGCATTATCTGCGCTATCGAGAGCGCCCATGCTATTGCCCATGTGCAGAAAATTGCCGGGACAATGAGCAAGGACCAAATCATAATCGTATGTTTGTCAGGACGTGGGGATAAGGACGTTGCCGCCATCGCGCGCTACAAGGGGGTAAGTATCGATGAGTAAAATTGCACAGGCTTTTAAAAATGGCAAGGCGTTTATTGGATTTATCACGGGCGGAGATCCTTCCATGGAAAAGAGCGAGGAGTTTATCATGGAAATGGTCAGGGGTGGCGCGGATTTAGTGGAAATCGGCATCCCGTTCTCAGATCCGATGGCTGAGGGTCTGGTTATTCAAGAGGCGAATATCCGTGCGCTGTCTGAGGGTGCAACTGTTGACAAGATTTTTGACCTGGTGGCCTCTGTGCGCCAAAAGACCGAAGTGCCGCTCGCTTTTATGACCTACTTAAACCCCGTCTTTAACTACGGGTACCCCCGTTTTTTCGCCCGCTGTGCTGAGTTGGGTGTTGACGGCATCATCATCCCTGATTTGCCTTTTGAGGAAAAGGGTGAACTGACTGACGTTGCCGCAGGGTTTGGAGTAGACGTTATCTCCTTAATCGCGCCCACATCGGAACAGCGTATTGAGCAGATTGCGAAGGAGGCAACCGGCTTTATCTACGTGGTTTCCTCCATGGGCGTTACGGGGATGAGAAGTGAGATTAAAACCGACCTACCGGCCATATTAGAGGTCATCAGGGGTTCCAGTTCTATTCCTACCGCCATTGGCTTCGGGATCAACACCCCTAAACAGGCCGGAGAAATCGCAAAAATTGCGGATGGCGTGATTGTAGGGAGCGCAATCGTTAAAATTATCGAGAAGCACGGCGAAAATGCTGGCTCATATATTTATGACTATGTCAGAAGCATGAAAAGCGCTGTAAGGGAACTGGATTAATTGGGGAACTAAATTGACAGAAGGAGTGAGGGCATAATGGTGTTTGTCTTAAAACCAAACGTAACGAGGGATCAGATTGATGCCTTCATTCATAAATTTGAATCCGACGGCTTTTCCACAATCCTTAGCACCGGGACAGAGCATACCGTGGTCTGTCTAATCGGCAACACAGCTAAAGTGGATGTGGATCATATTGCCAATACTAACGACATCGTTGAATATGGCAAACGCGTAACCGAGCCCTATAAGGCGGTTAACAGAATCGTTCACCCTGAAAATACCACTGTGAAGGTGGGCAATGTCAGCATTGGCGAGGGATACTTTACGGTCATCGCTGGCCCCTGCTCGGTGGAGAGTGAGGAGCAAATCATGGAGGTTGCCAAATCCGTGCAACGCAGCGGTGCAAGCATCATGCGCGGCGGCGTATTCAAACCGCGCACCTCGCCCTACGCCTTTCAGGGCTTGCAAGAAGAAGGCTTGAAAATGCTTGTGGCGGCAAAAAAGGCGACTGGGCTTCCCATTATCACAGAAATCATGAATCAAACCCAGATCCCTTTGCTGGACGAAGTGGATATTATCCAGATCGGGGCTAGGAATATGCAGAACTTTGACTTGCTTAAAGAAGTGGGCAAATGTAGAAAGCCGATCCTCCTGAAACGAGGCCTAGCCAACACGATCGAAGAGCTGCTAATGAGTGCAGAGTATATTATGTCCGAGGGCAATGAACAAGTCATTTTTTGTGAACGGGGTATACGCACCTTTGAGACGATGACAAGAAATACCTTGGATTTATCCGCAATTCCCCTGCTCAAGCAGAAGTCACACCTTCCGGTGATCGTGGATCCCAGTCATGCGGCAGGAATACGCAGCCTCGTTGCGCCGCTTGCCAAAGCAGCCATGGCTGTAGGGGCAGATGGGTTAATGATTGAAGCCCATAATGACCCTTCTAGGGCACTGTGCGACGGCGCCCAGTCTTTGGATTTAAAGCAGTTTGAAGAAATAATGGTCGATTTAAGGAAGAGAGCCCTATTCGAAGGTAAAAAGATGTCATGAGCGCCATGGGACTCTCTGTATCAATTTTTATGATTTATAGACACGAATTTCTTCCAGCTTCTGTTTGACCGACAAATTGACGGTGTCCCATCTCGGTACAGCTACTCCGGACTTCGGATCAGGAAACAAATGATCGATCGACAATCTCAGAGGACTACCTATTTAATATAGTTTGTTCCGAATCACTGTAAAAATTATAGGGAGGGTTTCGTCAGATACCCTCCCTATGAGATAATATTCTATTCGGCGGAACTCGTTGGGGCGCGAAGGTCCCTTCGCGCCCCAAAAAGGATATGAGGAAATTTCTGGCCTGTCCCCAAAAGCCACTTTCGAGTCGCAAAGAGGATAAGGGAATATTTCAGGCCTGACCCCAAAAATGGCAAATGATGAGTAAGAGGAAGGATAGTTCCTCTTACTCATCATTTGTCTAACCATTTATACTTTACCTCCCATACCTTCCATATCGTCCATTATCTTAACAATCGAATATAATGCATTAAATTTGATATGATCTTCTTTAGTCGATCCATTAACCCCATTTACCTTTTCACACTCAAACTTTATTTTTTTTAGTAGCTCATTCCACATTTTTTCATAATTCATGGTAATTCACTCCCTTCTATCCTCTTACAGCAACTAGGTCAAGTTATGAAAGAATTAAGAACATTTTAACCCAAATGAGCAGGCTATTCAATTGTTTTGCTAGTAATCTGATAATTTCGCGAACGATTTAAGCTTCCAATTATTTACAAATTGTGTTTTCATAAAAAATAGTTAAAAGATAAGTAAAAAATTAGTCTATTATTGGCGTTGCACCGTCATCAACTTGCAAGAGCGTTACCTCGGACGGGAACAACTGAGTGATTTATATATCGGTAAAGGCGGAAGTTTTGGTCATGATAAAGGAGATCTCCAACCAATGAGATCTCTTTGCATGGCCAGCAGCTACTGCATAACAAGCTCAGGCAAGATCATTAATTGAATCAAGAAGCAAGTATCGATTATATCCCTCAGACAAAGGTTTTGGGGATAATTTTTGTTGGAATCTGGGCTTTGTGGTTGTGCTATAATCATGGAACGTTAATGGAATTCGGGCTTGTGTAAAAAATGGATTCTTGGATTTCTTTGCAAAGGAAAATGCAGATATCTTTTGCCTGCAGGAAACAAAAGTGCAGGAAGATCAGATTCCATTTAATCTCGACGGCTATTATCAGTACTGGAACTTTGCTCAGAAAAAGGGCTACTCTGGAACCGCAATTTTTTCTAGGACAGAACCTCTCAATATAGTCTACGGAATGGGTAAAGAAGAACATGATCAAGAAGGAAGACTAATAACTTTAGAGTTTGAAAAATTCTATGTCGTGACGGTATATGCCCCAAATTCTCAAAGAGGGCTAGCTAGACTGGAATATCGAATGAAGTGGGAAGAAGA
>DOPS01000308.1:0-38059 GCA_003512645.1 Desulfosporosinus sp. | reverse complement strand
CCGGATGGCTTGGAGTGGGCCATGATCAAGACTGCCGGTACAGCCGAACTGGAGGCTCCAGATGGCCTACATCAGCAACTGTCTGACCTACAGAGTAAAATTGCATTTCTACCGGATTATTCCTTTAAGGCACCAGTAAATGAAATAGAACAAAGTGCTGGAGAAGGCAAAGAAGCATGGCCTGCTGTAAGTGGTGGAACGAGTACTGCGGGATTAATCGGTGGCGGGATGACGCTTGGCTTAGCCGCCCTTGTGGGTGCGGGTATCAGTATGCTGAAACGAAGAAAGATGAGAGCAAATTCTTAAATCATTCATCCAGTCGTGAGACTCTCACCCAAAGACTCGATGTTCAACTTTAGTTGAACGAGTTCACTAAATTTGGCGGGGCCTGTTCTAAGATGCATTATAGTTTTGTTTTATAAATTTAGATTGGATTGTTGATATGGCAAACATCATGAATTCATTGTATAATATGCGGCTGCTTGATGATCTAGCTCGGCAGGAAACCTTGATACACAAGTTACATCCTCTCATAAAATTATTAACCACAGTTAGCTTTTTAACTGTGGTTGTTTCCTTTGGGCGATATGAGATTGACGGTCTGCTACCGTATTTTTTATACCCGGTGATGGTTTTTACTTTGGCAGAACTTCCGCTTAAACCCATCCTTTTAAGGATCTTACTTGTTTCACCGTTCATTATTGGAATAGGGATCCTAAACCCTTTCTTCGACCATCAAATCTATATGCTGGGTGGAAAAGAAATCTCAAGAGGCTGGATTACCTTCCTTTCTATTCTGATCAAGAGCGGATTGACAGTAACAGCGGCCCTGCTTCTGATTGCTACTACAGGAATGGACCGGCTGGCAGGAGCCTTAAGGATGTTGAAAATCCCTCGTATCTTTGTGCTCCAACTGCTCTTGACCTATCGATATATCTCTGTCCTGATGGAGGAAGTAGCCCGAACTTTAAGGGCTTATTCACTAAGAGCACCGGAACAGAAGGGTGTTCATCGAAGTGCTTGGGGATCATTAGCAGGGCAGTTAATCCTCCGCACGTTTGACAGAGCCCAGCGTATTTACGAAGCGATGTGTTTAAGAGGTTTTGCTGGGGAATACCATACAGGGGACTCCAAGGAAATTCGAATCTGGGATTTGGCCTATTTGGCAGGATGGGTGTTTTTCTTTGCAGTAGCGAGGATTTACAATATTCCGATGCTAATAGGTTCAGTGATAACGGGAGTGATAAGATGAGTCATCATAAACTTGAGGCCAAGGATCTGCATTATAGTTATCCAGATGGACATAAAGCGGTCAATGGAATGTCCTTTTGTATCTATCATGGGGAGTCAGTGGGAATCATTGGAGCGAACGGGGCAGGAAAATCTACGCTGCTGATGTTACTCATGGGAGTTTTGTTTCCAAGTCAGGGAGAAGTATGTGTGGCAGATGTCCAGGTTACGAAAAAGACTCTGCCAATGATTCGCCAAAGGCTAGGTATGGTTTTTCAAGACCCTGACGACCAGTTATTTATGAACACCGTCTACGATGATGTAGCCTTTGGACCTCGCAATTATAAACTTGACGAACAGGAAGTTGAAAAGCGTGTCCTTCAGGCTTTGGAGTTGGTTGGAATCCTTCACTTAAAAGATCGAGCCCCCTTCAAGTTATCCGGCGGGGAAAAGCGATCTGCCGCTATTGCCTCTGTGCTTTCAATGCAGCCAGACATTTTGGTGATGGATGAACCCACAGCTGCTTTGGACCCCAAATCAAGGCGGAGGGTCATGGAACTGCTGACGAGCTTTAAACACACAAAAATTATCACAAGTCACGATTTAGATATGATTTTCGAGATGTGTGATAGGACCATTGTGATCAAAAACGGAGAGATTGCAGCAGATGGGGTGACCTCTGAAATTCTAGTCAATGCTGACTTGATGGATAAGTGTGGGCTTGAGATTCCCTTGGCTTTGCAGAACTGTCCTGTCTGCAAGACTAAGAAGATTTAGTCTGTAGGGATGGTCCTTTTGACGTGTCGTAGGGACGGTTCGAAACCTCTGAAAAAGTACGCTTTTTATAGTCGTGTGGGGACGGTCCTTTTGACACAAAAGGACCGTCCCCACACGACATTTGCCCGTTGCATTACATTTAATACAGATCCGCATTTACATTTAGAGAGGGCATTTCTGCCAGATTAGGTAAAAACAAAAAGGACTAAAGAAGCCAAAATAGTTTACATGTTTTGTGGCTTTAATGGGAATTTTATATGAGAGTTAAGAAATGAATTAGCGGAGGTGCTTTTGTAAATGCCAATGATTAGTTTTGATGGACCTGTCCTGACCATTGATCAAAAGAGGAGCTTAATTCATGGAATGAGCCAAGCAGCTTCTCAAGCTTTAGGTATTCCGATGGCAGCGTTTACTGTCACCCTGGATGAGCACGAATATAGTAACATGGGTATTGGCGGCGAAGTGTTGACGGAAACTGTTTATTGGGATAAGTATAAAGCACTTAAGGATTAACATTATTTAATATATCAAGTTGAATGGAGCGGCCCCGTTTGGGGTCGCCTTTTGATATGCCATAATATACGAAACATGTCACACCCCTCGCATAATATTGTATACAAAATATATGTTTTGAGAAGGTATTCGCTCTAACGACATAGAACTACAAAGAAACAAATAGTTTGAAAAGTTTATATATAACCGAGCTAAAAGTCAGACCAACCTTCGCTCACTAAGGTAATAAGGTATGCTGAAAGGAGCCATCTAGGTGAAATTGTATGAGTACATGGCCAAAGAAATTTTTAGGAATAACGGGATCCCTGTTCCCAAGGGGCGAGTGTTTACTAGTTCCGATGAGGTAGCAGAGTTTGTTGCCCAAATCGGTCCTGTCGCCATTAAATCCCAAGTTCTCTCTGGGGGGAGGGGTAAGGCCGGTGGAATTAAGTTTGCTTCGGACCCTCAAGAGGCTAGGGAAAAGGCGCGGGAACTCTTGGCGACTGACATTAAGGGACTTAAGGTCGATATAATCCTCGTCGAGCAAAAATTAAGCATTGAAAAGGAACTTTATTTGGCGATTACCTATGATGGGGCACGCCGCAAGCCGTTATTGATTGCCTCTGCGGCTGGGGGTGTTGAGATTGAGCAAGTAGCGGAAGAGTTAATGATTAAACGTTTAATCGATATTAACATCGGGCTACAACCTTATGCGGCTAGAGAGATTACTCGACAGCTTGGTCTGAAAGGTCAGATCGCCAAAGAGGTCGCCGATATTATGTTGAAACTTTATCAAACTTTTCGAAAGTATGATGCTGAACTAATCGAGATCAACCCATTGGTTGTTGCGGATTCTCAGGCCCTTGCCGCGGATGGCAAAATGACGGTTGATGATGACGCTGCTTTTCGGTTTGGGAAGGATGTTCCCCTAGTTGAAGAAAAGACTGCCGTGGAGAAAAGAGCTGCTGAACTGGGGATTTCCTATGTCGAACTGGATGGGGAGATCGGCGTCATGGCTAATGGCGCAGGAATCACCATGGCTACCCTCGATTTGATTAACGAATTTGGTTCAAGTCCTCGAAATTTTATGGATGCCGGCGGCGGTTCCAGCAAGGAAGCAACTGCCAGCGCTTTGGAAATTTTACTTTCCACCCAGCCTAAAGCCCTCTTAATTAATATCTTCGGAGGAATTACCCGTTGCGATGTGGTAGCGAAGGCGATCATTCAAGTCAAAGAAACCATGGATATTCAAGTTCCGCTGGTAATCCGGTTGGTAGGCACCAATGAAGAAGCCGGAATAGCTCTTCTACGTGAACATGGCATTGAGACTTATCGAAAAATTGACGAAGCAGTGGCCAAAGTTGTCGCCTTTGTTAAAGCGAAGGGAGCGTAGGAAGCATGGCAATTATTATTAATGAAACAACCAAGATTTTAGTCCAAGGCATTACAGGAAAACAGGGGCAGTTTCATACGTCTCAAATGCTGGCCAGCGGTAGCAAGGTAATCGGAGGAATTTCCCCGGGCAAGGGCGGACAACTCGTACACGGTGTGCCTATTTATGACACGGTGGAAGAAGCCATGTTGGCTGAAAAAGCCGAGGCTTCCGTTATTTTTGTACCGGCAAAACAAGTCAAAGATTGTGCTTTCGAAGCGATGGACGGTGGAATCAAAACCCTGGTGATTATTACTGAACATGTGCCTTTACATGATGCCATGGAAATTATGGCCTTTGCAGAGAGCAAACAAGTGCAAATCGTTGGACCAAACACTTTTGGTCTAATTTCACCGAGCAAATCCAAGATCGGAATTATGCCTAACAGTATTTTCATCCCTGGTTCAGTAGGAGTCGTAGCGCGGAGTGGAACTCTCAGTTATGAGATTGTCTCCCAGTTAACGAATGCTGGGATTGGTCAGTCGACGGTGGTTGGCTTAGGAGGAGACCGAGTCGTCGGCCTATCCTTCATTGATGTCTTAGCTCAATTCGAAGCAGATCCGGAAACCAAAGCGGTTGTTTTGGTGGGGGAAATCGGCGGTAATGCTGAAGAAGAAGCCTCTGTTTTTATCAAAACAATGAGTAAACCAGTGATCGCCTTCTTAGCCGGCAAAAGCGCTCCTCCTGGAAAGAGAATGGGTCATGCCGGAGCCATCATTGAACGGGGCAAAGGAACCTATGACAGCAAAGTTGTCGCCTTAAAGGCAGCGGGGGCCTATGTGGCTGCACTACCCTGGGAAGTGAGCGATTTAGTAAAGCAAGCGTTGACTGAGGAAACTATCCCTTCGCAAAGCATTTAATCCCGGATTAATCCGGGCAGCATAAGGAGATGTTAGGTTTTGGTACTAGCGATACCGACTGCTACCGTTTTGGTCAGTCAAGATTGGTGTAAGAAGTGTGGAGTATGTATAGCATTTTGTCCTAAAAAGGTGCTGGAAAGCGACGAATTAGGAAGGGTAGTGGTGGCCAAGCCAGATCAGTGCATAGCCTGCAAGATTTGTGAACGGCTTTGCCCTGACTTTGCCATTAATATCGAGGTGACGAACGATGAATAAAGCTAGATTAATGCAAGGCAATGAAGCGGTTGCTGAAGGGGCTTTAGCGGCCGGAGTCCTATTTTACGCAGGATACCCAATCACTCCCTCGACGGAAATCGCTGAAATAATGGCTGAGAGATTGCCCTTGGTCGGGGGTACCTTTATCCAGATGGAAGATGAGATAGCAAGTATGGCAGCGATCATCGGAGCCTCCTTGACAGGGCTTAAAAGCTTAACAGCCACCAGCGGGCCAGGCTTTTCCCTAAAACAGGAGAATTTGGGCTATGCTATTGCTACGGAAGTTCCTTGTGTTGTGGTCAACGTACAAAGAGGGGGACCCAGTACGGGACTACCAACAGCTCCTGCCCAAGCGGACGTTATGCAAGCCAGGTGGGGTACCCATGGTGACCATCCGATCATCGCCTTGACGCCCTCCTCAGTACAAGAATGTTATGAACTTGCAGTCATAGCCTTTAATATGGCTGAAGAGTTCCGAATTCCTGTGATTTTACTCATGGATGAAGTGATCGGGCATTTGCGGGAAAAGGTCGTCTTACCTCAAGAGTTAAGGATCGTTAACCGGAAAAAGCCGACGGTTCCGCCGGGTGACTATATCCCTTATGAAAATAATGAGAGCATGATTCCGGCTATGGCGAACTTTGGCGACGGATACCGCTATCATGTGACGGGGTTGACTCATACTGAAAAAGGCTTGCCAACCGGGAACCCGGAAGTGACCAAAAAGTTTATGCAGCGTCTAACCCAGAAGCTAAATCCTTATTTGGACCGGATCCAATTAGTCGAAGAAGTACAGCTTGAGGATGCAGAACTGATCGTGGTTGCTTACGGCTGTACTGCCCGTTCAGCCTTAGAAGCAGTTCGTATTGCCCGAAGCCTTGGCCTTAAGGTTGGACTTTTTCGTCCCATCACGATTTGGCCCTTTCCGCAACAACAGCTGGAGACGTATGCTAACCGGAAGTACTTGGTCGTAGAGATGAACAGCGGTCAATTAGTCGGTGAAATAGAACGAACCTTTGGCTATAAAGCTGTCGAAGGCCTAAACCGCATGGACGGAGAATTAATCACTCCCCAGGAAGTTTTGGACAGGATTCGGGAGGTACTACAAAATGTTTAGTGATATTGCGCAATATTTCCGGACCGAGACGTTACCGCATATCTGGTGCCCAGGTTGTGGCATAGGAACCATCATGGCTGCCATCATCCGGTCGATCAAAACCTTGCAGCTTGACCAAAATAAAGTGATTTTTGTGTCTGGGATTGGCTGTTCCTCGCGCATGCCAGGCTATCTAGACTTTAATACCATCCACACGACCCATGGGAGAGCATTGCCCTTCGCCACGGGCATTAAAGCGGCTCGACCAGAGTTAGATGTCTTCGTGATCATGGGAGATGGAGATTCCACGGCAATTGGGGGTAATCATTTAATTCATGCCGCCAGGCGCAATATTGATCTAACAGCCATAGTCATAAATAACAGCATTTACGGGATGACGGGTGGTCAGACCTCCCCTTTAACCCCTCACGACAAACGGGGAACGACCTCTCCCTTTGGCAACCTAGAGAGACCCTTTCAAATTCTGGAGTTGGCTAAAGCAGCCGGTGCTACGTATGGGGCCAGAGCGACGGCTTACCATAATCAACTCCTGACGAAATTAGTCATGGATGCCTATAACAATCCGGGTTTTTCCCTCGTGGAAGCCATCTCCCAGTGTCCTGTTTCCTATGGACGCCGCAATAAATTTAAAACTCCAGCGGATATGCTGCTCTGGCAAAAAGAGCACGCCTTCCAAGCAGGAAAACAAGCTGCCCGCGAGGAAGATTTCCAGATCGGCGAGATCTTCAAATCACAGGCTCCGGAGTATACTCAAGAATACGAGAAACTAAGACAGAGATTAAGGGAGGGCAGTCATCATGGCTAAACAAGAATTTCTGTTAACCGGAACCGGCGGACAGGGTTTGATTTTAGCGGCGATCATGTTGGCAGAGGCCGGAATTATTGCTGACCAAAATGTCGCCCAGAGTCAAAGCTATGGACCCGAGGCCAGGGGAGGTGCCAGTCGAGCTGAAGTCATTATCGGAGACGAAGGGATTGCTTACCCTAAAGTCGAAAAACCGGACTTTGTCTTAACCCTTAGTCAAGAAGCCTATAAAAAGTATGGACTGCACCTGAATGAAGAAGCAGTCTTGATTGTCGATAATTCCCAGGTTACAGAAGTTAAGCCGCGCAGTGTTAACTTTTATTCGTTGCCGATCACGAAAGCTGCCCGTACTCAATTTGGTTCTGAACAAAGCGCTAATGTCGTGGCTTTGGGAGTGGTGGCTTCTTTAAGCGGCAGAATTCCTTTAGAAAAGGTTAGGCAGGCTGTCCAGCAACGGGCTCCTAAAGGTACAGCGGAGCGAAACATTAAAGCGTTGGAATTAGGCTGGCAGATGGGTTTGGACGCTGGGAAGGTGATGAGCAGTGGCGGAATTAATAAATTTTAACTGGACTAAGCATGATTTAAGCGGCTTAAAGGAAAGCCTGGCAGCCGTTTTATTAGAGGAGTGGGGTGGGCCTAGAAGTCCTCTGGCTCTTAAATATATCAATGAAACGATTATTCCGGATCTCGTCCATTGTTTCTGCAATAATGCAGACTTACTAACAAATTCTACCTTTGCTGAGATTATACAATGGAAATTAAAAAACCAGTTTGCGAACCCGTCCGCGGTGGTCGTGGATTTAGCGAAAGACTTACTAAAACCAGCCCAAAAGATTATCAATCGTCCACAAATTACGGATCCTAAGGAACCTTGGCGCCGAATTTTCCGCTTGTGGATCGGAGATGAATCCCTGCCCAATATAGCAGAGCGGACCGGCTATCCTCTAGATTATCTGGATTTATTGGTCCTAAGATTAAAGAAAATCAAAGCTTATACAGCCAATACTAGGGCAAGCCTCCTAGAATGCCAACAGAATACGGAGTTAAGAGAATTTGGCTCAGAGCAGCTAAGTTTCCTCTACCAATTTCAAACAGCGGTTGCTGGAGAACCCTTATATAAAGAACGACTAATCTTGGAACAGGTAATCTGGGACTTAGGAATGCCTTTGCAAGTTCAAGATTTAGTGACTCTGCTTGAAATTATCCATACTCATGAAGGTAAAATGGATGAGGACTCCTTAAGTTCAGCTATGGGCGAAGCTTCCGGACCTCTATTTTCTTGCGTCATAGATGGACTGATTTCACAGCATTATATTCAGAAGAACAAAGCCGGCAAATTAACCCTTAGCGAAAAAAGTGCTCGAACCATTGCGGGGTATTTGCTTCCTAAACTAGGGGACCAGTTGAAGAGGGCTATTTTAATTCAGGATCTTGAATCGGCTAAAGGAATTCTGCTGAGTCAAAATGAGGCAGTACTAATTCGACTGATTGATTGGACTTTGCGTGAGTTAAACCAGGAACAGGCCTTTGAAGTCTTAAGTAGTATCTATCAAAAGGTTAGCAGACGGGTCGATATCTACTTACTTAAGGGGTTCGCCAACTTTCCGATCGCCTTTGATCTGCTTATGAAATGCTTGGCTGACAATGATAGCTTGATTCGAGCTGGAGCCTGTGAATCCTTGGGGCGAATTGGCAATAAAGGAGCTATCTTTTCGTTAATCCAATTGCTGAGAGATCCGGTAGTTGGAGTAAGGGGAATGGCTGCGCAAGCACTTGGAGAGTTGGGAGCTGTCCCAGCGGTCAAGGAATTATTAAGAGTTGCTGAGGATTATGGAGAGTCGATTAATGTCAGAGAGCGAGCCCGGGGGGCAGTTCGTAAGATTGAAAGTATTAAATTGATGTAGAATAAATAAAATAACCACGACTTTAATTTCAGGTCGTGGTTATTTTATTTTGTCCAGAGCAAGCCATCCCTTTATCTGGGTCACTCTATTGGTGTGACGATGCTTGAAGCTTAGCCCATTCCACGTTTTCTTATACTTTGAATTATGATAAGATAATTCCTAATAAGGAACGAAGCGGAATTAAAAACTAAGCCAAATTTTCTAGGCACATAAAAGAAGGAACCTAGAATCACGGAAGAGGGAAGGTGATCCAATGCCTATGAAAAGAGCTGTGGAACAGATTTTAGAGAAACGGGATTGGAAACAACTGAGGGCTTGGGCTAAAGAAAAAGAAAATAAAAATGTTTATCGACAATTTATGACGCGAATCTATGTCAAAGATGGGCTCATTTTCTGGCGAGCAGTCGAGGCTTTAGGGGTTTTCGCCCAAGAAGCCGAGCAGAAAGATGAGAAGTATGCCGTTGAACTGGTGCGTCGTTATTTTTGGTATCTCAATGAGGAATCCGGGGGGACCGCTTGGAATGCATCTGAGGCCATAGGGAGCCTGCTGGCTCATTGCCCAAGGACGTGTGGTCATTTTAATTGGATGCTTTCGGGGTTGTTAGTCGATGAAAGCTTAAGGGATGGAGCACTGTGGGGACTAGCTCAACTAGCCCAGAACGCTCCCCATTTAGTAGATCCTCTTGAAGAGCGGATCAGGCCATTCTTAGAATCTGAGCAGCCTTTTGCTCGAGGATTAGCGGCATTAATCTATGCACTTATGCGGATTCCCGAGGATAAGTTCCCTCTCTATCGAGAAAATGGGCCTAAGTGGAGCGTCCCGATGGAGCTCGATCAAGATTTAAAAAACGATCAAAACCTAGTGGAAATCTATCAGACTGGAGAACTAATCAAGTATTCTGTTCAGGAATTATGGACAACCCAAAGCCTTACTTTTTGGACAGAAGTATTGATGATCAAAGACCGAGAAGTTGAGGTAACGGTCGCTTCGACGACCGTTGGGTTATGCTGGCTAGGGCTTGGCCCGTCGATTGAGGAAGAACAGTCCTTGCGGATATGGATGTCTCGCCAGTTCCCAAAACAATTTTTAATACGTAAGCGAGAGCCGGACAGTACAGTTATTCGTCAGTTGCAAGAGTACGTTACTGGGGAACGCCAGGAGTTCTCGATCCCTCTACATCCGATTGGTACACCTTTTCAGCTAAAAGTATGGGAAGAACTTCTCCGGATTCCTTACGGTGAGACATGTACTTATGGTGAAATCGCCGCGAAAGTAGGTAACCCAAAAGGGCCGAGAGCAGTGGGTATGGCCAACAATCGGAATCCAATCGGGATCGTGGTTCCCTGCCATCGAGTAATCGGTAAAAACGGAAGTCTGACCGGGTACGCAGGGGGCTTGGACATCAAGCAACGGCTCTTGGAGTTAGAAACCGTCGCTGCATCCTCAGGCGAAAGCAATCAGGAATAGTAGATATAGATAAGGCAGGGAACGATTTAGTATTTAGTGAACTCAAGTTTATTGATACTATGATGATTAATAGAAAATAAGGGGGAATCAACTATGGAAAACCTTTTTATTGGAGTCGAGCACATCGGGATTAAAGCCTCGGAATTGGAAAAGGCTGTTCGGTTTTACATAGAAGTATTGGGCTTTAAGTATTTATACAGAATTAAACCCGGAGAGGTGGAGTTGGTCTTTTTGGAATTAGGCGGTACCGTCGTGGAACTGGTTGAAGTCGTGGATGGTCGCAAGTATGAGGATGGAGTTGTCAATCACTTGGCGATCCGAGTCGCTGATATTACAAAAGCTATTGAGCACTTAAAAGCTCATCATGTAGAGTTGACTAGTTCTGAGCCCATGTCTTTAGGAGACGGACGGTATAATTTCTTTTTCCGTGGTCCGAGTGGGGAACGACTCGAATTCTATCAGGCGTAGTTTAGAAGGTCTGAATAGTGATGTTGATCAAAGATGGCTGGGCCGCCTCCCGTGTGCCAAAAGACAAGCGACTCAGGGAATGCTTGTCTTTTATGTTGCATTAAGTGTTTAACAGCCGCTGCCCCTTTGGCAGTATAAACGGGGTCAAAAAGGATACCGTCAGTTCGAAAGCACTCTATAAGGGCCTTAGAAGACTCAGGTGTAGGGAGGCCGTATCCAGCTCCAATGAAATCCGTAATAATCTCAAAAGGCGGCAGAGAACAAGGGGCGTGGAGCAGACCCAAGACCTCAGTTGCTAGTTTTTCAACTTGACTATGAAGTTGATCCGTACTTAGCCAGACACTGACTCCTATTAAGCGAAGGGGTTGAGGGAGAAGGGCATTTGCCGCGACCAAACCCGCTAGTGTCCCGGCACTACCGACTGAACAGACAAGAGTACCAGGAGCCCATCCTTGCTCTTCTGCTTGTTTAAGGAGTTCAAAAAAAGCTAAAAAGTATCCCAAGGATCCGAGTGCATTGGAGCCCCCGAGAGGGATTGTATAGGGCTGGTAACCCTGTGATTTCTTTTCAGACGCAATGCGTTTCACAGCCTGATCAAGAGGCTCTTCACCACAAGCTATAATTTCTGCACCAGCTAAACGATCCAAGAGCAGGTTGCCCCCCCATTCTGTAGGAGTCTCCCCAGGGATAATAATCACGGCGGGGAGTTTCACCATCGCTGATGCAACGGCCGTGAGGCGAGCATGGTTCGACTGGGATGCACCAGATGTGATTATGAGGTCCGCCCTTTGGCTTAGTGCTTCGGCCATGAGGAATTCTAGTTTACGCAGTTTGTTTCCTCCCAGGCCATAAGGGGTCAGATCGTCTCGTTTCCAATATAATGAGTCTTCACCCCAAGCAAGGCGACTTCTTTGAATAGGTGTTGGCCCCCCCATTAAGGGAATGCGAGGGGGAAACGGCAAACTTTGCAGTAACGAATTAAACATAGGACACCTCCCTAAAAATATGTAGCAAAGGCATTTGGCATCAGACTAACCCTATGGTTTAAGCCTGTCATGGACGGTGACTTTAAATATTTACTGAGGTTTTCTAGTCATAAATTTTGATTCGACTTTTTCGAAGCCAAACTGCTCGTACAATCCATGCGCATCTCTAGTTACCAAATAGCCCCAGATATTTTTGAACTCCGGTGTCTCAATTATACAAGCTATTAGTTTCTTACCAAGCCCTTTTCCCCAATGATTCTTATCTATGTAAACATCGCAAATCCAAACCATCGTTGAATAGTCGGACACGACCCTCGCAAAACCAACCAACTCTTCTGCATGATATACTCCATAACAAAATGAATTCAGGATAGTCTTTTCAATAAGCTCTTTCGATCTATCGCTAGCCCAATAGCTATCCGATAAAAACTCCTTAACCCGATCAACAGACACCAATGATTTATCAGTATTTATTGTATAACCCTCAAATTCCCATTTCAACTGGTGTTACCTCCTATTATTATAAATCCAGCATAGCCTTTTTGCTTCTCAGCCGCTTTCAAACCCTGTACCTTACAATAATACTTTTCTACAAAAACCTTCCAATTCCTTTAACTAAACCCTTTGCTTTTTGCCTTAAAGCCCTGATACCGAAAACAACGTTCTGGAAAATTACCCTATCTCCACAACGTTGTTTTTAGTTTATTGGGTTTCGAAGTTCGCGTAATTCAGCAAAGTTTGGTATTCTAGAAAGTGGGCTAGGTTAAATAAGACAAGAATGGAATCTAACTATGCAAAAGAAACGCTATCATACGTTTAATGAACACTTGCGCGATAAGTTTGGGGAGAAAATCTTTAAGGTCTCCCTGGACGCTGGTTTTACATGCCCAAATCGAGATGGAACCTTGGGCACGGGTGGGTGTGTCTATTGCAGTGCTCGGGGGTCCGGAGATTTTGCCGGAGAGCAACGGTTATCCCTTCATGAACAATTTAGTGAAGTTAAGGCACGAATGATGAAAAAATGGCCGACTGCCAAGTATATCGCTTATTTCCAGGCCTATACCAATACTTACGCTTCGGTAGAGCGGTTGCGCGTGATTTATGAAGAGGCCCTTGCGGAGGAGAAGGTCGTCGGGCTGTCCATCTCCACTAGACCAGACTGCCTGCCGGAGGATGTTCTAAATTATCTCGAAGAACTGAATCAAAGGACCTATTTATGGGTTGAGTTGGGTTTGCAAAGTAGACATGACCGAACGATGGAATGGATAGGCAGGGGGCATGACTATGCCCAATTTCTCAAGGGTCTTGAGCAGTTGCAGGCCAGAGGAATACGGGTTTGCGCCCACATAATCTTGGGTCTACCGGGAGAAACGAAAGCGGAGATGATGGCAACCGCGCAAGTGGTTGCCAAGCTTCCCTTAGAAGGGATTAAAATTCACTTACTGCATGTTTTAAGGGGAACTCCATTGGCAACAATTTTTCAGGACGAGCCTTTTGATCTCATGTCGAAAGAGGAGTATGTTGCGCTGGTTGCCGATATTTTAGAGATTCTACCACCAGAGATGGTTATTCATCGCCTTACGGGAGACGGCCCACCCGATGATCTGATTGGACCTCTGTGGAGCCGTAAAAAATGGGAGGTTCTCAATGCTATCGATGCTGAGTTAGAACGGCGAGATTCATGGCAAGGAAAAAGGCAGGTATAAAAAAAATAGCGATCTCGAAAGATCGCCAGAAAGAGGAGAGTACATGAGATTATGGCCTCAGAGGAGGCCGTAAGGGCAAAGGTTGGTGGGAACCAAATGCTTTAGAGCTGCTCGAAGGTTTAGGGGTGGATGGGGTTATATTGAAGCTGGGAGCTAAGTTCAAATATCGTTTCAGATCTGAATTTGTATCCATAATCCGTTGAGTTATTTGGTCATTATTAAGACGTTCTGTCATGTTGCACAGCTCCTTTCAAGAGTGCGTTTTCTACTAATTATGGCGTCTCATACTGGATGTGCTTTCCTTCCCAAGTACGCAAAACAGCTTTGTTTTCATCGAGGGACACAAGGTATTGAGGAGAAATGGGTGTTTTGCCTCCACCTTTAGGGGCATTAATAATATATGTTGGCACAGCAAGTCCGGAGGTATGGCCACGTAACTGTTCCATAACTGCAATTCCGTCTTGGATTCTGGGAACGAAATGGCGGGTTCCTTTGACATTTTTAGCATGGAAGATATAGTAGGGGCGAACCCTGATTTTCAGCAATTCATGATTAAGTTTTTTCATAACCTCTGGCTGATGATTGATACCTTTGAGTAAAACCGCCTGATTCCCCAGGACCACACCGGCTGCAATCAGTTTATCGGCCGCATCTTTAGCGTCTTTTGTGACTTCTTTGGGGTGGTTGAACTGAGTATTAATGTAGATAGGAGGGTATTTTGCCAGGACTGTGCATAATTCATCCGTAATGCGCATGGGTAGGGTGACTGGAGCCCGCGTCCCAAGGCGCTTGATTTCTACGTGGGGGATAGCGTGGAGTTCTCCGAGAAGCCAATCTAAGGTTAGATCACTAAGTAGTAAGGCATCTCCTCCCGTCACTAAGACATCGCGGATTTCAGGGTTTGCCCGAATGTAGTCCAGTGCCTCTTTAAGCTGATGGCGCGGAGAATGGGTATCTGTTTCCCCAATATTTCGTCTGCGTTGACAATGTCGGCAGTACATAGCACACATGTTAGTGACGTTGATGATTAAACGATCTGGGTAACGTCGTGTTATGCTGGCAGCAGGGGATGTAATTGCCTCTCCCATGGGATCTTCTTCACCAAAATTATCAAAAAGTTCTGCCTGGGTGGGTAATCCTTGTAGCCGAATAGGATCAAAGGGATCAGTATCATCCATTAAACTCAGATAATAAGGAGATACAGCCCAGCGAAAGGTTTTCCCAACACGTTCAAGTTCAATGCGTTGCTCAGCTGTTAAGGGTAGTAACGAATCTAGGACATGGGAATCTGATATTCTGTGGGTCATTTGCCAATGCCAGTTTTCCCAGTCTTCAGGCGTTGCGCCGAAATAGCTTAGAATCTTTGCTCGACGAGTTTCGAACATTTCTGAACAAACGGATCCAGTCGGAATACTCTCCGATTGGGTTAAATATGGGGTAATCATTTGTTTAAGCTCTTCTGCTCGCTTCAGTGCGTATTGACGAAAGGCATCTGGACGGTTTTGTAGTTGAACGGACATTTATATCCCTCCTTGAAATTAGATTTCCGAATGGGTTCCTTAGTTTGGCCTGGGGGGATAACAGTTGGGTTCTTTTTTCAAACAAAAAAGAACCGATTATATATAACGGCTCCCAACGGTAATAACGCAGAATATCACGTTAAACGTGCTTCAACGCCTACGAGGTTAGCTGTCGGGTTCGAGCTGAAACATGCTCTACGCGTTTAGCGATTCACCCCAAGAATGGTTCCCCCGTTTTCCCTTTGGGAAATTCAGCAGTTTAATATAACATTTTTTTACTAACAACCTAATAATAGCATATAAGTTGTTACCCGTCAATAGCATGATGTCAGCTGATGTTGGCTATGTTATAATAGAATGAAATTCATTGGAAATTCGAACCAGGAAGTACGATAAGGGGTTGAACATATTGGACCATGCACGTTATCAAGAAATCGCCATTGACATAGCCCACGCCATTATGATGGGGGAGTACCATGAGGGAGTAAGGATACATGGCCGTTCTACTTTAGCAGGGCGGTATAATGTATCTCCAGAAACCATTCGTCGGGCCATCGCCGTTTTGCAAAATGTCGGTGTGGTGATGGTCAGTCAAGGCGTAGGAATTACGGTAACATCGAAAGCTATGGCTGAAAAATTTGTTAAATCCTTTGATCAAAAAGGAGAAATTCAGGTCTTTGTAGAAGATTTGAAAAAGCTGATGGATCAAAGGCGTGAAAATGACTTAAAGATTGAAAGTCATCTGAACAAGTTTTTAGGTTATTCAGATCGTTTAATGTCTCGTTGGATGGATATCGGAGAAGTAGAAATCGGAAAAAGCTCACCGGCCATTGGCAAGACCTTGAAAGAATTGAAAATCCGGGAGCGTACAGGAACCACCATTGTAGCGGTGGTTCGAGACGGCCTTGAGCAGTTTTCACCGGAGACAGGGTTTGTCCTTCGGGGAGAAGATGTCTTACTGGTAGCTGGCTCAGCTGAGGGTCAGCAAAAATTAAAGTTAATTCTATGATTTGGAGTAGGCACGATGTATCCAGGTATTGATATTATTGAAATAGAACGAGTCGTTCAGGCCTATAAGAGGCAACCTAAATTGTTTGAGCGTCTTTTCACAATCCAAGAGCGTGAGAACTTACTGGGAAAAGGCATCCAGAGTTATGCTGCTCGTTTTGCTGGCAAAGAGGCTATTCTAAAGACCTTAGGGACAGGGCTTAGCGGCTTATCTTGGCACGATATAGAAATCTTGAATGATTTAAGCGGAGAGCCTCTGGTCTATCTCAGTTCTAGAGCTATGAATCAAGTCAGAGCCAGGGGCGGGTCCCAAGTAAGGGTAAGCTTGACCCATAATCGAACCCAAGCGATGGCCTTTGCGATTTTAAGCTGAACGAAAAGCTAGGGGCAATTCATGGATCCCTACAGCATAAGAAGTACAAGTGAAGTCTTAAATTGAGAGAGAACCGGGGTGGGGAATGTGCGTGTGGTCAGCGCAGAACAAATGCGTCAGATCGAAGAAAAAGCGATTCATCATTATGGTATCCCCAGTTTGCTCCTGATGGAAAATGCAGCCTGGGCAGTCGTTGAAGAGATTCGACGTAATCTTCTTAATCATCAAGAGCAGAGAGAATTAAGTGGACGAAAAGCAGTGATTCTAGCTGGAAAGGGTAATAACGGCGGAGATGGCTTAGCTGTTGCACGCCATCTTGTGTTCCAGGGCATGGATGTTACCGTTTTGTTATTTGCTGGACTTGAAGAACTTAAAGGAGATGCTGCTTTAAATTTACGTCTATATCAAGGTACTAGCGGAAAATTGTTCGAGATTAAAGGCCAAGAGCAACGCCGCTTAACACGTTTAGCTCTCGCTCAAGCAGATGTTGTCGTGGATGCACTTTATGGAATTGGCTTGCGTGGTGCTTTGCCAGGCTTAATAGAAGAATATGTGGACGAAGTAAACCATTCTCCAGGATGGGTGATTTCCATCGATATCCCCAGTGGGGTAGAGGCCAATACGGGTAATGTTTACCGTACAGCGGTCCGCGCCCAAGCCACTGTTACTTTTGGACTTCCGAAATGGGGNNGCATACTTAGAAGATGAAGGAATATCGACCTTTGTCTTGATGGATGAGGATATACGCACTAGTCTTCCTGTACGTCAACTAAAAGGTCACAAAGGAACCCATGGCAAAGGGATTCTTGTGGCAGGGTCTAAGGGGATGAGCGGAGCCGCGGTTCTGGCAGGACGGGGTGCTTTGCGTAGTGGGATTGGACTGTTGCAAATCGTGACTGCAGAGGGAATTGCCAACGATGTAGATGCCTGCCTTACAGAGGCAACCGTTTGGCACGCTCCTGGAGAGGATTACCTAAATGAAGAAGCTTGGTCAGTGATTAATAGGCAGTCTAGAAACGCGCAGGCTCTTGCAATGGGTCCTGGCTTAGGTCAGAATCTGCAATTTATCCCAGTGCTCGAAGAAATCCTCAGAAATCTAAGCTGTCCGGTTGTCTTGGATGCGGATGCGCTTAATTTAGTCGCTGCGGAGCCTAGCTTACTAGGGTTGAGAAGTGGGCGAGGGCCTTTGATTCTTACACCCCATCCGGGTGAGATGGCCCGACTATGTCAATGTAGTGTTGAAGATGTCGAACGCAATCGCTTGGACATTACGGTGGCCAAAGCGGTTGAGTGGGAAGCAGTGGTCGTCTTAAAGGGTTCTGTGACCATTATTGCCTCACCGGATGGTCGGGCGTTTTTCAACCCTACCGGGAATCCCGGACTTGGAACGGGGGGGACTGGAGATGTTCTTACAGGCAGCATTCTTGCTTGGTTGGCCCAAAGGGTTCCTCCGTTAGAGGCAGCTTGTCTGGGTGTATATTTACACGGCAGAGCTGCAGATGATCTAGCTAATGAGTATGGGTGGTCCGGGTTCACAGCTTCGGAAGTGGCGGATCAACTTCCTAAAGCTCGTCATGTCATAGAACCGAAGCGTTAAGAGGAAGAGGGGATAAATAATGGGGCGACAGGTTTGGGCTGAGGTAAATTTACAGACTCTGAGAGAAAATTACTTTAAGCTTAAAGCATATACCCAAAGTGAAATGATGCCGATCGTCAAGGCGGATGCTTACGGGCATGGATTGATTCCCGTAGTGAAAACCCTCAAGGGATGTGGAGCAGAACGCTATGGTGTGGCCCTCTTGGAAGAGGCGTTGGAAATTAAAGCGGTGTTTCCTGAGCTTACGGTAATGGTCCTGGGGGTTACCGAGCTTGAAGATTCGGATAGTTTAGTTAAGGAAGAGATTATTCCGGCCATTAGCCGATTGGCTCAGGCTAAAGCGCTCTCCGAGGCTGCCCTGAGACTTAAACGGACAGCGAGAGTGCATATCAAAGTTGATACGGGAATGGGCAGAATAGGGTTTCGAGAAGAAGATTATAAGGATATCCTGAAGATTGCGGATCTTCCTAATCTTAAAATCGAAGGAATATTTACTCACTTTGCCACTTCGGATCACAAAGATCTATCATTTGCTCGGATACAGCTCAAGAGCTTCCAATCCTTTTGTGATAAACTAAAAGAACTCGGACTAACTATTCCAATACAGCATACTGCGAACAGTGCTGCTCTCATCCAATTTCCGGAATCTCACTTAGATCTTGTTCGTGCAGGAATTAGTCTTTACGGTTTTACACCGTCCTCTCAACTTGGAGAAGTTGCCGGTTTAGAACCAGTCATGTCTTGGAAGGCGAAAGTAACTCATATTAAAACGATTGAGACAGGAGAAACGGTGAGTTATGGCCGCACCTTCCAAGCCGCTTATCCTACACGCGTGGCAACTATTCCCCTAGGGTATGCGGATGGGCTGCGAAGGGGGCTTTCCAATCACGGCGAAATGCTAGTCCATGGGAAGCGATCTACGGTAATTGGGCGGATCTGCATGGACCAGACTATGCTTGACGTAACCAGAATTCCAAGAGTCCAAGTGGGCGATGTTGTCACGATTTTAGGGAAAGATGACTATGAGCAAATTACTGCTACGGAAATGGCAAAGTGGCTTGGCACCATCAGTTATGAAGTCGTTTGTGGAATTTCTAAACGAGTCCCTCGAGTCTATCTGGGTCTTGCAGAGGATGCCCTTGGGCAAAGCCTGGAGCTGAGTGAACCAAATTCTAAAACTTTATAAAGGATCAAACCTAGTGTTTTTGGTGAAGATGAGCAAATCAGGGTTGAACAGCTTAATGGATTAGTAATTGACTTTTCCACTGTTTTCAAATGAACACCTACGCGCGTATCGAAAATATTTTATTGTGATCTTAGGAAATAGAGCACTGTTGATACATAAAACCCTTTGACCCATCATAAGTTGTGGCAAGGGGGGAGTGCCATGGCCATATTTGATCTAACAACTGGGATGAGTTATGCTTTTTTTATCCTTTGCCTGGTGCTCGGTTGGGTTGCTGCAGGAGCCCTTGATTTTAACGGTATTCTACGGCGTTCCACGTCTCGAGGGGGACAGTTTCTACTTCGCCTAGGGGTAGCGCTTGTCTTGGCTGAGGGATTTCGCCTTTTCTTAAGCTTTGCACTAGGTCCGATACTGGATATGTTTGTTAATCAGAGCATTAATGGGTTTAAGGCGTTTTAGTAAAAGAAATTTTGAGGAAAAGGGGCCGTAACGAAACTTTAGTTTCGTTACGGCCCTTAGGATTCTTATTGCGGTTGTAGCAGCATACTTAAGGTCATTCTGCCGTACCCTGTTACGACTGTTTTCACAATATCCCTTTGTTTTAGCTCTTGATCTGCAAATAGCTTTTGAAACACCTGTGAAGGACCGCTTGTTCCCGTGCCTAAAGGTACAAGCGCTTTTTTCACAATTGTTTTACCGTCTTTCAAAATGACAGCTTTAGACGTAGTAGACCCAATATCAACACCTAAAGTATACATAACATTCCCGCCCTACCACTAAATTTCAGGATATCCCTCTCAAACAATCTCTCTCGCTTCAGTCATTTTACTTATTTCATCCTCAGAGTAGCCAAGATTCTTTAATATCTGAACAGTGTTCTCACCAATGAGTGGTCCTCTCTGATGCTCTACTTTTCCCAGGCTGGCAAATTTCACAGGAAGGTCGACGAGAGTTCCCGCATTGCCAGTTTTATAGTGCATTTCGTGCAAAAATCCATTTTCCCAGGCCTGTTCATCGTTTAAAATTTCGTCCCATAAAAGTGCTTTTTCACAAGGAATATCGAATTTCTCAAATATAGCCATCCATTCGTCCGCAGTTTTCTTAGCGATTTGCGCTTCGATAATTTCGATAATTTCCGTCGTATTTTCAGAAATACTATTAAATTTGCAATACTTCTCAATGCTAATGAGATCCTCTCGACCGACTGCTTGCATCATCCCCTGGAATAATCGCTCATACTCCGGAGCTGCTAGTTGCAGCCATCGGTCATCCTTGGTCCTATAGGTATTTAAAAACGGATTCCCTACTTCTTTTCGGCTTATAGGAAAAGTAAATCCATATTGAAGGGATGTAACGGCAGTACTCATGGCAAATAGTGCAGAATGATAAAGGCTTACCGTAACTTTATCGCCAAAACCCGTATTATTTCTTTTATACAAAGCAGCTAAAATTCCGCCTACCAGAGACATTGCCACTTGATTATCACCAAACCCGGGAACAGGATTTAGTGGCGAAGTACCTTTTTCATACAATGTCCCTAGCAGCCCTCCCCGGGCATAATAGGCTGTAAAATCATACCCAGGTTTATCTTTAAGCGGGCCTTTTTCGCCATATCCCAAGACTTGGGCGAAAATTAGTTGCGGATATTTTTCTTGAAGCTGCTCATAGTTTAAACCCATTTTTTCAAGAGATTGCGTTCTATTGTTGGTAATAAACACATCACTCGTTTCCAACAGCTTTTCAAAGATTGCCATACCACCTACTGTTTTTAAATTGAGAGCAATTGCTTTTTTACCTATATTTGCTAAGTCGAAATTGGGGTTTTCTTCCTGAAAGGTCGGCATTTTGGTATTTATACCAATACGTCTGAGTGGGTCGCCTGCCAGACTTTCCACTTTAATTACTTCAGCACCCCAATTGGCTAAAGCCCTGGCGCAAGTCGGACCAGCCACAAAATTTGCTAATTCTATGACTTTGAGACCTTCTAATGGTTTCATCACAAACATTACTCCCCTCTTGTAATTACGATATTAAGCAGAACATATTACCACTACACCTGTTATCAAAAAGATAATCCTAAATCACTAGTTACGATTCTTGCTCCTTGCGTCTAATGCAATTCTATTACGCATATATGGTTTTGGGAAATACACATAATATTCAGTAATCTATAGATTTTTTATATATTAACTTTTTAGAAAAGGTTCATTCGGTAATAATGGAAAAACCCCCTTCAGAGTCAAGCTCTGAAGGGGGTTTTTGACTAAACTAACTAAATTAGCATACAGGGTTACAGAAAACTAAAATATGCAAGAACAATGATACCTAGCACAATTCGGTAATAACCAAAGGGTTTGAAATCCTTTTTGCTTACGTAACTCATAAAACCTGCTATAACTGCCCAGGCCACGATAAACGATACGACGAACCCAAACCCTACCACTAAAAACTCATGCGGGGTGAGTATGAACCCATTTTTTAATAAGGTGTAGCCAGAAGCAGCAACCATCGTCGGAATTGCTAAAAAGAAAGAGAACTCAGCGGCCACTACTCTTGAAGCGCCTAATAACATGGCTCCGATTATGGTAGAGGCTGAGCGCGAGGTTCCTGGTATCATGGCTAAACACTGAATAATACCGATGAAAAAGGCAGTTCTATAAGTGAGCTGCTCCATGGATTTTATGCGAAGGGAAGGTCGTTTGTTTTCAATGTATAATAATATTAGTCCACCCACGATCAGTGCGATGGCCACAACCGTTGTATTAAACAAACGTTCTTCTATATAATCCGCGACCAGAAATCCGATTCCTAATGCAGGGATAACGCCTACGAGGGTCTTTTTCCATAAGTCAAATATTTTTTGATTGGTGGAGGATTTGTAATTTCCGAAGGGAATAAGTCGCTTGCGAAAGTAAACAACGACGGAAAGAATGGCCCCTAGTTGGATCACAACATCAAACATATTCGCAAATTGTTCAGTGAACCCAACAAACTGGTTGAAGATAATCAAGTGACCTGTAGAGGAAATGGGAAGAAATTCCGTAATCCCTTCCACGATTCCTAAAATCAGGGCACTGAGAAAGTCGTTCATCGTAACATCTCATTTCTAAGTATTTATTTGTTCATTCATAAAATCCATTATCCCATAGTTTTAATTAATCAGTCAACCAAACGGCAGGCATTTTTTTGGCATTTTAAAAGGCATTCGAATGTTGTTTTGACAAACAAAGGCATTCGCTGCCGGGTGTTGAGGTGCCCTTTTCAGTATATGAGAAAAAATCGGCACTGTTTTATGAATGGATTCGACAAAATGGACAGTATATTTGTAAATTAATTTTAGGTTACCTTATAACAAGTAACCTTCTCATGGTAAAATAGAATAATCGGCCCTCCAAGGACGGGAACACTAAAAATCTAGGTTTGGTTTAAACCGTTTTTGGTTGATAATACAAGTGAGGGTGCGATAATGGTTAAGACATTGATTAAAGGAGCAAGCATGAAGCGAACATGGCGTTTTTGGGTTGCCTTATGGGCAGGTAAGATAATAACGAGAGGTCTTTTAGCCAGCGGGAAAAAGGGGACAACCTTACCTGGGAAAATAGCAAACTGGCTTGATCCTCAGATCATACGGCACTTGAGTGGGGCTTATTCGGAAGGGATTATTATGGTCACAGGGACTAATGGGAAAACGACCACTGCTAATCTCCTCGCGAACATTTTGCTTGAGGCGGGAAAAAGCTTTGCTTTTAATCAGGCTGGGGCAAACCTCGTGACTGGAATCACAGGGGCTTTGATTCAAAATACTCGTTGGAACGGTTCATCTCAAGCAAGCTTAGCCTTGTTAGAAGTGGATGAGGCGACAGTGCCTAAACTTTGTGAACAACTGTCTCCGAGTCTGGCAATTATTACTAATTTCTTTCGGGATCAACTTGATCGCTATGGAGAGTTGGACACAACTGTTCGCTTGGTTCGAGAGTCTTTACCTCAAGAGACAGTGCTCGTGCTCAATGCGGATGACCCTTTAGTTGCTCAATTTGGTGTCAATCAACTTAATAGGCCGCTTTATTATGGAGTAGAACGAACTCCTGATAGCTGCTCAGAGAGCTTAGAAACTCGTGAGGCTAGATTCTGTCCCGTATGCGGCACCGCCCTTGATTACACGCTTTTTCATTATGGACAATTGGGGATTTTCAACTGCCTGGGCTGCGGATTTCAGCGCCCTGAGCCTGAAATATTGGCCCAAAACGTGCGTCCAGAAGAGGGTTTGCTCCAGTTTCGAGTGGGTGTGACTCCCTTTACTCTCTCTTTGCAAGGCTACTATAATCTATACAATGCCTTAGCGGCACTGACTGCAGCCCGCCAATTAGGTTTAAGTGATGGCATGATCGAAAAAGGGTTAAGGAAGTTTATTCCTCAAGCCGGACGGATGGAACGGTTCTATTTACAGACAGGGGAAATTACGTTAACACTCGTCAAAAATCCCACAGGATTTGACCAAGTCATTCAGACGATGATCAGCGTCGATAAGCCTCTTCGAATTCTGATCGGGATCAATGATTTAGCTGCAGATGGGCGGGATATCTCCTGGCTGTGGGATGTTAATTTTGAACGATTGGGAAGGTATGAGGAACGTATACACCAAGTGGTTTGTACTGGTCTGCGTGCAGAGGACATGGCGTTGAGGCTTAAATATGCAGGATTAAGAGAAGAAAAACTTGTTATTATGCACAACTTGTCAGGAGCCCTCGATGACTTACTGACCCATCGGAACGAATCTGAGGTTGTGTTTATATTACCTACATATACTCTGCTTTTCCCGCTTCGTGATCTTCTCCAAGAACGTCAAAAAAAGGCGGGATTGTCACAAGCTCAAGTGAAGGAGCATGGAGAGGAGGCAAGCGCATGAAATTAACTATTTGCCATCTGTATCCGGATTTGCTCGATCTTTATGGAGATCGGGGTAATATTTTGGCCTTGTCGGCCCGTTGTCGTTGGCGGGGAATAGAACCCGTTATTCAAAGGGCCTCGTTGGGTGAAGACTTGGACTTTTTAGGAATGGATATTCTTTTTCTTGGTGGGGGATCTGACCGTGAACAAGGTTTGCTGGTTCAGGATTTGATGCGCCGGGAAAATGAACTCCGAAGTGCCATAGAAAGTGGCCTAGTGGTACTCGCTATCTGTGGAGGCTATCAAATGCTGGGAAAATACTATCAAATGACAAGTGGAGAGAAAATTCAGGGGTTGGATATTTTAGATGTTTGGACCATCGCTGGTGCCAAGCGATTAATAGGAAATGTCGTGGTGGACCTTGATGAAAATGTTTTAGGTATCGACTCGTCTCCAGAGCTAAGGACTTTATTGGGGTTCGAGAATCACTCCGGGCAAACTCATTTGGGTGAGGGAATGAAGCCATTAGGTAAAGTCTCATTTGGTAACGGAAATAATGGACAGGATGGCGAGGAAGGGGTTCGTTACCGCAATGTCTTCGGAACGTATATGCACGGACCGCTCCTCCCTAAAAACCCACACTTTGCTGATTTATTGTTAGAACTTGCTCTGCAAAGACGTGATCCGAACACTTGCTTGATGGAACTTGACGACCGCTTAGAAAAACTAGCCCATGAGACTATGGTGAAGAGGCTTTTAAAACAACCCTAAATTCAATTCGCTCTAAAAATCAGTATAGCATCACTGATATACTGATATACTATCATCAGGGACAAAACTTCAGTAAATTTCAACTTAAATTTGCTGTTGCCATTATTTACATGCATAAATAACCGTGTTTTCATGAGGTTTTGGCTGATTTACTCTTCTAGTTCGTTGACACTTTTTCACTTTACTGTCTATAATAGAGTATAGCTATGGCTAAATGATGGGGGTGCTAACGTGGCAGAAAGTAAGCGGATCATGATCAGTTTGCCAGAGAGTTTGCTTGCGGAAGTGGATGGGATTGTGACCGTCGAGAAGCGAAATCGCAGCGAATTTATTCGAGAAGCGCTAAATAGCATCCTTCACGAACGACGAAAAAAAGGAATCCACGAGCAGATGCGCAAAGGATACTTAGAAATGGCGCAACTGAATTTATCGATAGCTAGGGAGTTGTTTTCAACGGAACAAGAAGTATTAGAATACTATGATGTAACAATTGTGGAGTGTCAGAGATGATCATAAAACGCGGGGAAATTTACTACGCAGAACTTAACCCCGTCGTCGGCTCTGAGCAGGGCGGAACTCGACCAGTCCTTGTGGTTCAAAACGACATTGGGAATCAATTCAGCCCGACGACAATCATCGCCGCAATCACTTCACAGATTGCCAAAGCGAAATTACCGACTCACGTGGAAGTTCGAGCTAAACGAAGTGGCTTAGAACGAGATTCCGTTATTTTGACAGAGCAGATTAGAACGATCGATAAAAGTCGTCTTAAGGAAAAAGTAGCTGTTTTGGATGAAGAAGTTATGCTGAGAGTCGACCAAGCTATTGAGATTAGTTTAGGTCTAGCAGATATTTAAGATAGAGCTCGAAGTAAGAGGCAGGCAGCGTAGCGGAGGCAAACCGACGCTGTTTTTGTTTGCCAAGATACCATGAGGGGAGTGTGGGTAGATGTTACTCAAACCTGTAATAGGAATTACAGCAGCTCATTGTTCGGAAGAACTAAAAACCTTTCCACGGCATTATTATGTTGAGAGTATTAGAAATGCCGGTGGGATACCACTTATTCTTCCGCCTGTTCGGACATCAGAAGAGGCCAGTGAGGTTTTGCATTTAATTCATGGCTTGCTATTGACGGGTGGAGGGGATATTTCTCCCGTGTACTTAAGAGAGGATCCTCGGCACGGAATTGGTCAATGTTTTCCAGAAAGGGACTTGAGCGAGCTATTGCTTACTCAGTTGGCTCTTCAACATGACCTTCCTATTTTGGGGATTTGCCGGGGTATTCAGGTTTTAGCGGTGGCAGCTGGAGGAGAGATTTATCAAGATATTCCTAGTCAGTATCCTCGAGGGATGCAACATAGACAAACCGCCCCACGACAGTACGCTTGGCACGATGTTGACGTGCTAGAAGGATCGCTGCTTTATCGATTACTTGCTGAGGGGAAAATTGGAGTCAATAGTCTTCATCATCAAGCTGTATCGGTAAGTCCTCAAGGTTTTATCCAAAATGCTCGTTCTTCCGATGGAATGATAGAAGGAATTGAGAAGCCAGACGCTAAGTTTTGCCTAGGAGTTCAGTGGCACCCAGAAAGTATGATGGAAACGGAAGTGCACAGCAAGGTTTTGTTTAGAGGTTTTGTTGAAGCATGTCGATGAGAAACGATGAAAAAAAGAGACGACTAAGTCGTCTCTTTTTTTGTAGAGGAAACCTGCACACCCGTTGACTAGATTCAAAAGTATGAATCGTTTACCAACGTGAGTTCCATAGCAGGTGCTTCCCCATTTGTGTCGCGTCAAATGCGCGATCTCAATGTCAGCTCATTTATAGTTTAGAACAAGGATAAACTTTTGTCAATTTTAAGATCATCGCTTGTGTAATTGACAGTTTTTGACCGATTAAGTAAAATATTTAAACATTAATTATTTCGTAGTTTTTTTTCAATCAATAGAGGATTTTTCAAGTTGAGGAAGAATAAAGCGTACATATATAACTATATATTTCATAAATGTATAGTTTAGCATTAGAGATTGGTCAAAATATCAAAATGGAAGGAGCAACCGCTTGATTCAATTAGAAGGGGTAAATAAACATTTTGGTCATCTACACGTCTTGAAAGATATTAATCTAACGGTAAAATCGGGGGAGAAATTGGTAGTTATTGGCCCCAGTGGATCAGGCAAGAGTACATTAATTCGATGTATGAACCTTCTGGAAAAGCCTAGTTCGGGTAAAGTAACGGTGGATGGGGTAGAAATTACTGCACATAAAGCTCAGGTTGCTAAAGTCCGTCAGTCAGTGGCTATGGTATTTCAACAATTCAATCTCTATCCCCATAAAACGGTCCTAGAGAATTTAACTCTCGCTCCTATGCTGATTAAGGGAGTCACAAAGGAGGAAGCCTCAAAGGATGGTATGGCTTATCTTGAACGTGTTGGGCTAAGTGAAAAATCCAATGTGTATCCATCCCAACTTTCCGGTGGTCAGCAGCAACGTGTGGCTATTGCACGGGCTTTGGCTATGCGACCTAAGATTATGCTCTTTGATGAACCAACCTCGGCTTTAGATCCAGAAATGATCCAGGAAGTCCTCGATGTTATGATTGATCTGGCTCACGAGGGTATTACCATGGTAGTTGTCACACATGAAATGGGTTTTGCTAAAACAGTTGCAGATCGTGTCATTTTTATGGATGAGGGATTTATTGTCGAATCCAATACTCCGAAACAGTTTTTCGAAAATCCAACGAATGAGCGTACGAAGTCATTTTTAAGCCGAATTTTGCGTTAGTCATCATTTGGTTTTAAACCCATGGGTGGTACTTAGATGTTCTATAAAGAAGAGTCGCAGTATTCTGCGACTAAACGATGAAGAGGGGGATTTAAGAATGAAGAAAATTGGAATGATTTTAACGAGCTTGCTATTAGTTGCAGGTTTGGTCACGGGTTGCGGGTCGACTGCACCTTCGGCTACCCCAGCACCAGCTCCAACACCAACCCCAAGCGCTACAGAACAGGCCGCTGATGTCAAGGCCATTAAAGACCGTGGTGTTCTCAAAGTAGGAGTTAAAGTTGATGTACCTAAATTCGGATACAAAGATCCTAAGACGGAAAAGGTCGAGGGATTTGAAATTGATTTGGCTAATGTAGTAGCCCAGAAAATTGGGGCTGCTAAGGTTGAAACCACAGCCGTTACGGCAAAAACTCGGGGACCTTTGCTGGATAGTGGAGATGTAGACCTTGTGATCGCGACCTTTACCGTTACTGAAGAACGTAAGAAGAGTTACAATTTCTCAGATCCTTATTTTGTCGATGGTGTAAGACTAATGGTTAAAAAGAGTGCTGGTTTTACGAGCTTAAAAGATTTGAACGGGAAAAAGATTGGCGTAGCGCAAAGTGCTACCAGTAAGAAGGCCATTCAGGAACAAGCGGATAAGGTTGGAGCTAAAGTCACTTTCTTGGAGTTCGCTACCTATCCGGAAATTAAGACAGCACTAGATTCTGGTCGGGTGGATTGTTTTTCTGTAGATGGATCCATCTTATTTGGATATATGGATGAGACAACGATTATTTTGGATGATAGCTTTAGTCCTCAGGATTATGGAATTGCCTCTAAAATGGGAAAAGACGGATTAGCCAAATTGGTTAATCAGACGATTGCTGATCTGAAAAAGTCTGGAGAACTCGTTAAAATGCAACAAAAGTGGGGTCTTAAATAGTGGTCGGACCTTTTGCCTTGTTTAAATGGGAAGCACTTTTCAGTGACTGGGTAGTATTTGCTGAGGGGTTTAAAACGACTATTTCTGTAACCGTCCTTGCCCTTACGTTGGCTCTTGTACTCGGAGTTATATTTGGGGTATTAGGGACCTCTCAGTGGACACTAGCCAAGCTTGTGAGTCGCATCTACGTTGAATTCATTCAAAACACCCCACTTGTTATCCAGGTTTTCTTCCTGTATCATGGGCTTCCTCACATGGGCGTGATGCTACCTGTTTTTGCAGTGGGTGTTTTGGGTGTCGGTGTTTATCATGGCGCTTATATTGCCGAAGTGGTCAGGGCGGGAATCAACTCGATCCACAGGGGGCAAATGGAAGCGGCCTTATCACAGGGATTTAGTTTTTGGGGGGCCATGCGGCATATTATCTTGCCGCAGGCTTCCCGAGTAGTTTTGCCACCGCTCACGAATCAGGCGGTGAACTTGATTAAAAACACCTCGGTACTGGCTATGGTCGCTGGGGGTGACCTAATGTATCGTGCGGACTCCTGGTCAAGCGATAATATTTATTACGGACCTGCGTATGTTGTCGTTGGTCTGCTTTATCTCCTGCTTTGTTTACCTTTAGCGACACTGACACGTCGCTTAGAACGTAAGGCGGGGGTATCAACATGATTACAGAAATTCTTAAACCCGAAATATTTCGTTTTCTTGGTCAAGGGCTTTTGACGACTCTCTACATTGCTGTCAGTGCCATTTTACTCAGTTTCGTCTTTGGAACCATCTTGGGTATTGCTCGATACTCTAAACAACCAATTTTGGGGAGAATCGCTGCCTTATACATTGAGTGCGTTCGAAATATTCCTATGCTGCTCTTTATTTTAGTTTTTCGGTTTATGACCACGTTGAAACCGGTTAATTCAGGAATTGTCGCCATCGCGGTCTTCACTTCGGCCATAATTGCTGAAATCGTCCGAGGTGGGTTAAACTCCATCGACGATGGGCAGTGGGAAGCGGCGAAGTCACAGGGGTTTTCCTATCGTCAGACTTTAACGCACATTATTTTACCACAGGCCATGCACAAGATGATTCCACCTTTAGTATCTCAGTTTATAACGGTCATTAAGGATACATCGTTTGTTTGGGTTGTAGGCGTGGAAGATCTAACTGGTAAAGGTATGATTATTTTGGGGCAACACGGCTCGACCAGTCAGGTCTTTGCCGTTTTTGGCATGATTGCTTCAACTTATTTTGTCCTTAATTATTCGCTTTCGATTTTAGCCCGTCGACAGCAGCTGAAAATGGTGCATCAAAGTTATTAATTTAGTCAGAGATGGTCTTTTAGGCTCAAGTATCGTTACACCTTAAGACTAATAATTTTAGAGTTTGTTAGCTGACGACCCCGAGAGGGGTCGTCTTTTTGTAGTTTATAATTAAATAGTTCCCGGTTCTTGATAATGTTGCTGAAATCACTTAGCAGTTTGCAAAAGAGAAGTTGTTGTTTCACATAATATGCTTCATAATAGAGAGAATACACTTTATTAATTTGACCTAAAAAGGGGTCATTGATCATTTTTTAGTAGGCACCCTATTGGGATGTCTTGCTTAACAACAAGGAGTGGTAATAAATGGACATGAAGCTAAAAAAGCTTCTGGAAGAAAAGAGACCTGTTATTCTCCAAAGGTGGTTCGATGCCATCATGGCAACGTATCCCGTGGATAGCTCAGGTTTTTTAAAAAAGCAAAAGGATAGGTTCCTTAATCCAGTGGGACATACGTTCTCTCAGGGGATAAATGGTATCCTGGAAGCCCTAATCGCTGGGGAAGGATTTGCAGAGGAGTTGCCCTTTCTCGATGATATTATCAGAGTGAGGGCGATTCAGGATTTCACTCCAGCACAAGCGCTAACCTTTGTATTTTCCCTCAAAAAGGTAGTTCGTGAAGAACTGGAAAAGGAAATTAGACAGTACCAGCTATATGATGAGTTGCTGACGTTTGAATCAGAAGTAGATGAGTTAGCCCTTTATGCTGTTAATATCTATGTCAAATGCCGAGAACAGCTTTATGAACTTAAGACGGATGAACTCAAAAGGATGACGTTTTCGCTTTTGAAAAAGGCAAATCTGATGTCCGAACTCCCTGCGGAAGAATTTGAACATAAGGATCGTGACTTAATAAACATCGCAGAAACAGACGCCAACCCATCCAAAGAGTAAATAGTGAGAAGTTGAGGGACCCTGAAGATATCGGGGTCCTTTCTTTTATGATAACTTCACTAAAGTTTCGTAATTGACCGTACATAGATTTACCTTAAGGAAGACATTTCTTTTAAAAAAGTTTCCAGCTCTATGAACTAGTCATGAAATGAGCTAGAATAAGTCCTAACATTATGACATTAGGAGGTAGCAAAGATAATGTTTCAGATAACAGATGGAGAACTAAGGTATTTAAATGAGATAGCTTCAGAAATTAAATACCCGAAAGGGCAGATTATTTTTTCAACCAGCCAAAGGACCAATGAGGTTTATTATATTAAAAGTGGTTTGGTTAAAATTTACCGTACGACATCGGACGGTCGTCAGGTGTCTGTTGCAATCCGTTACCCTGGTGACTTTATTGGTCTAGCTGAAGTACTCAGTAATATCAATTTAAGAGAGTATAGTGCCGAGGCAATGGATAATGTCTCTATTTTGATTATCTGGAAGGATAGTTTTAAAAAGATGCTCGTCGAAATGCCTGAGTTTTCCGAGAAGTTAATCACACTGATGAGTGATCGGTTGAGGGAAGCGCAGAATACAATCTATGATTTTATCATGAACCCCATTCAAGGGAGGCTAGCTATTCTTCTGTTAAGTATGGCAGAACGTGCAGGGAGTAAAGGTGAAGATGGTATTATTCATGTGCGATTACGGGTTACTCAGGAGGAACTTGCCTGTGTCATAGGTTCAGCACGTCAAACAATTTCGTCTCTACTCAGCTTGCTTAAGGAAGACGGGAGCATCCAATATGAAGGACGAGAGATTGTTGGTGTGAACCCAAACAAGCTAAAAACATGGATACAGGAATAGTGAACTCGTTCAACTAAAGTTGGATACCGAAACAAAACAAGTTATGGGTTATCAGTCCCACTAATAGAAGTGGGACTGATACGATTGAATTAAATAGCACATAATTCACCTTGTAATCCAGCCGACAAAATTAGAGTCCTTTGAAAGACTTTAATTTTGTCGGCTGGATTACTTATGTCGTTAACATGACAGAAAAGTGTCTTTAGTTTGGTTTTAACCAACGATAGTTATTGTTAAAATCTTCACATAGAAAGAAAACGAAGGGCGGAGGGATGAATTAACAGGTCAATAGATGGATTAAGGTTATCGTGAGTAATACATACGAAGAAATGGAGGGGTTGTACATGTCGTCGCCTGCTTTACAAGCAAAGATACAGAGTACGGATCTTAAGGAGAAATCTATCGAAACGGACAAAAGTAAGAAGGCCTTACTAGGATTTATTTTGTCTTGGTTAGTATTTGCAGCAATCTTAACTCTGGTTCCTACTTCCGAGAGCCTTAATGAGGGTGGTCGAGCAGCCTTGGCTGTGATGGGTTGGGCTACAATTATTTGGTTGAGTGATGGATTGCCTTTAGCAGTTTCCGGCCTAATGATACCGGTCTTATTATCCCTGACCGGAGCAGCTACTAAGCTGCCCGAAGCCTTTAGTGGCTTTACCAGTAACGTTACCTTCCTTATTCTTGGCTGTTTTATTCTAGCTGCTGTTATGCAGACCACTGGCTTAGACAAGCGGATTGCACTCAGTATTGTTTCAAAAGTTAAACCTAACGTTGGAAGTGTTCTAAAAGGTATAATCGGGGCTCACCTGGTTACAGCCGTACTCGTTCCTGCCACCAATGCTAGAGGTGCACTTTTCCTACCGATTATTCAAGGTTTAAACAGTTTGTTTGAGAAAGCGGGCGAAGGTGCTAGGGCAAGAAAAGTATTTACGATGGTCGGGATCGGTTTCGCCTCACTAGCTAGCGGGACTATTCTGATGCACAGCCATATGTCAAATGTCATCATAGCCCAAACCATTAATCAGGCTGTGAAAAAAGACGTGATTACTTGGGGTACTTGGGGCTGGATGAATTGGCCATTGCTGGGTATTTTGGTAATCATGTATTACTGGGTCAATTGGATCATGAAATCTAAAAATATTGAAGTCCCTGGCGGAATCTCTGAAATCAGACGCCAAAAAGAAGCCATGGGTAAAATGAATGCTGCTGAATGGATTGTTTTAGTAACCTTTGGGATTGCAATTTCCTTGTGGGCGACCGAGCAAATTCATGGTTATAAAATGGCCTTAGTTGCTCTGGTAGCCGTGATGGTACTCTTTATTCCGGGGCTTACCAATCTCTCCTGGAAAAAGGTTCAATCCAATACAATCTTTGGGACCTGGTTGTTGCTCTGTGGTTCCCTGTCCCTAGTATCCGCCTTTGAAAAGACAGGCGTGGACAAGTGGATTGCCTCTCACCTGGTTGGTTTAGCACCAGCTTGGGGTTGGATAGGTGTTAGTATCTTCATCTGTGTGGTAGTCCAAATCAGCCGTTTAGGCATTGTGAGCAACGTTGCGGCTGTAACTCTGCTGGCTCCTATCGTAGCAGCAATGGCTCCTATGCTTGAGCTGAACACGGTTGCCTTTACGATGATGGTGTTAAATGTGGATAGTTACGCGTTTGTCTTGCCTATCTCAGTGACTGCCTGCCTAATCGCCTATGGAACTGAAGAATTCACCTTTGGTGAATTTGTTAAAGTCGGTGCTCCCTTCACCTTAATGGTGATACTCTATATGGTCTTTATCATGGTGCCCTGGTATGCATTCACAGGTTATCCCATCTGGGTGCCCACTCCATAACTTATTTAAAGGAGGAAAATTTAAATGGCAAGAGCAAGTTTACCCCAATCCGTGGAAAAAATTGAAGAGGTCCGCATTGAAACTGATATTCTAATTATCGGAGCAGGAAATGCCGGTTGTTTCGCTGCCATTGAAGCCAAGCGTCTCAACCCTGATTTGAAAGTGACTTTAATGGAGAAAGCACACATCGACCGCAGTGGATGCCTAGCTGGTGGTATGGATGCGATTAACACCTATATTAAAAAAGATCGTACCATCGAAGACTTCGTGCGTTGGAGTCGTTCTCAGGCCGGTGGGCTGATCCGCGAAGACTTGACCATTTCGATGGCAGAAGTTTTAAACAAGCCTATCGAAGAATGGGAAGAGTGGGGTATGCCCATTAAATATGAAGAAGACGGCGATGAATATAAAACTAGAGGCAAATGGGATATCACGATCAGTGGTTCTGAGATGAAAGTTATTTTGGCAGAAAAGACCCGTCAAACTGGCTGTGAAATCATAAATCGTGTAGTCGCTACCAACTACCTGATGGAGGGCAATAAAGTCATTGGCGCTATTGGTTTTGGTGTGAGAGACGGCAAGGTATACATCATACGAGCTAAGGCCACCATTATAGCTACTGGTGGCGCAGCTGGTTTGTATAAGCCCTATCAAAACGATGGTAATGACAGCCACCACCAGCTCTGGTATGCCCCCTTTAATGTAGGGACCGGTTTTGCGATTGGTATCCGTCAAGGTGCTGAAATGACCACCTTTGAAATGCGCTGGTGTGCCACCCGAACAAAAGATTTTAATGGCCCCATCGATACCATTTCAGTGGGTTATAAAACACCCATGATTAACTGCAAGGGCGAGCAAATTCTAAAAACCCGTTACGCTCACCTTGGTGGGGATGCCGCTCCCCGCTATATCCGGGCTAACGCGCCGATGGATGAGTGGCGTGAGGGTCGTGGTCCCTGCTATGTGGATACCACCCACATGACTTCAGACCAAATCCATGACATGAAATACGATTATCTAAACGAGCGTCCCAGTTATGTTTTATTTCTGGCCAGCCGAGCCCAGGATTTAAAGAAGGAACCCATCGAAATTTATGGTTCTGACCCCTACATTGTCGGAGGGCATACGGCGAGCGGTTACTGGGTTGATGTAAAAAGAGCGACTACCTTACCCGGATTATATGCCTGTGGTGATGTGGCAGGTGGCACACCCAATAAATTTGTGGGTGGTTGTGCCGCTGAGGGACTCTTGTCTGCTAGAGCTGCAGTCGACTATGTAGCTAGTGTCGAGCAGGGAAGCCTTAATGAGGAGCAAATTTCCCAAGAGAAAGATAGGATTTTTGCACCGGGTTTCCGCAATATTTCCGTGGGTGATGGTGTTAAACCTCGCGAAATGGAAGAAAGGCTCCAGCGGTTGATGGATGAATATGCCGGGGGAGTACACCAGTTTTTCAGAATGAACAAAGAAGGTCTGGAATATGCCCTACGTAACCTGAAGATTTTGAAGGATCAAGTCAAATACCTAATCGCCATCGATCTTCATGAGTTGATGGATGCTCACGAAGTCATTGACCGATTAGATGTGGCTCAAGTACTGGTGCACCACCTGATGTATCGTGAAGAAACCAGATGGGCAGGCTGGCAGACCCGGGCAGATTTCCCAGAAAAGAACGATCAAAAATTTGATTGCTTTGTAAACTCCCGTTATAATCCTGAAACTGGTGATGTAGAAATGTTTACTCGAGCCTATGAACAAATAATCTCAGGTGATCGCTTAAAAGCTTAAAGAAGAGGAGGGTGACAAGATGCCACCAATAGTATATCAAGATAAATGCCAAGGGTGCGGAAAATGTGAAGAGATATGTCCCGGAGATTTGATGGAATTAAATGAGGAAAAGAAAGCCTTTTGTCGGGCTAAGAGAGATTGTTGGGACTGCATGGCATGTGTAAAAGCTTGCCGATTCGAGGCTATTGAAACTCGTATTCCCTATCAATTGGGGTACTATCCAGCTAGACTTATTCCCAAGGTGAGAGAAAAAGAAATTGAATGGACCTGCATTGATATCAATGGCAAGGTAGATAAGTTCCTGGTCAGGACCCACAATAAATAAGGGTCACGACAGGCCTAACTTTTGAGTTTATAAATTATTCCTAAATTTAAGAATTCTTGGAAGTCAATCAAATTAGGCATTTCCTAGGATTCTTCGCTAAGACATTGAGTTCTACTTGTTTGGGATCTTGTGGAGGGAATTGAGCTAAGGGATAGGGATTGTACATTTAGATTCTAGAAAGATTAGTCAACAGAAGGTCAAATAAGTATAAGCAAGAAGTGGCTAAGGTTTTGATCTTAGCCACTTCTCGCTTAGGATATATCCAGAGTAAGATTTATGACCGAGCCAAATAGTTACTCAAATAGTTGAATGAAGTATCTGAAATGACTGCACTTCCGCCGAGCAAGTAAGTCTCGCGAATTTGACCGCTGTTGTCTGCCAAGAAGTTCAGGACACTGGCTTTGGTTAAGTGTTTGTCAACGAGGATGATGGGGCTACCAGTACGTGCGGCAAGTGCAGATCCAGCGAGTGCATCAGGGAAGTTTTCTCCAGTCGCGATCATGACAGTATTAATATCGGCGCGGAGTCCCTTTGCAATAGCAATGCTTGTTTCATATTGGTCCATTCCCCAGTAACGTACAATGCTTTTACCTTGATCATCGGGGCCCCAGTTTCTTGAGACGTGCGCGATAATATCATAGGCGACTTCCTTGTTAATGACTGCAAAACCCCCTACTATAATAGCGTCTTTAATGGCATTCTGCTGAAGGGCCTTATAGGTGGCTTCGGGTAATTGTTTACTTCTGGTTAGTAGAATGGGAATACGATTGTAAGCAGCCCAAGATGAGATGGAAAGTGCATCAGGGAAGTTGTCACCATTTGCAATAACTACTTTTTTCGGAGCGTCGGGGTTAATGGAATAGTAATAATCAGCGATTTTAGCGGCTGTTTCATACTGATCCCAGCCGGCCAGACGAGTGACATCACTGTAGTTTTGCTTGAGGGCTTCCTCGATTTGTCCAGAAACGACTGCACTTCCGCCTACAATAATAATTTTTGTAGGTTTAAGGCGTTCAATTTCCCCTTGAACAGCGGGATCTAAGGTTTTGCTATTCGTTAGCAGAATCGGAGCATCAAATTGATGAGCCAAGGTGGCCGCCGAGAGAGCATCTGGGAAATTGGAGGCAGTGGCCAAGATGACGGTCGAAGAACTAGTCGGCCAGCCTTGTTTGGAGATTTCGACAGCAGTATTTACTGCTGTATAGCCAGCCAAGCGGCTAAAATCAGGCCCATAAGCAGACCTAAGATATCGTTTTCCCATAGTGGGAATATAAGTCCCTACGTACTCTCCTCCTGTAATGGCGTCAACACTTCCATTACCCAATTGGCCAGTGGTGTTACCCCCCCAGCCCCATACATAGCCATCGGCTCGTCCGAGAGCAAAGCCATAGCCAGCTGCAATACTATTGGCCTTTGTGACATGAACTACCTTTACAGGAGCGGCAGAAATAGGCAAATCGCTAACTTTATAGCCATTGCCAAGTTGACCGCTACCGTTGGCTCCTAGGGTCCAAATAGTGCCATCCTTCTTAAGAGCCATCGACAGGTAAGCGCCGGCACTTACGGAAGTAACATCTTTCAAGGCGGGGATTTGAACGGGTGTTTCGAACCACTGCTGTTCCGTGTTTCCAAGTTGCAGGAGTTCATTGCTCCCCCATCCCCAGACAGTTCCGTCCTCTTTTAAAGCTAGGCTGTGACTAAATCCAGCCGACACACTGACAATATCAGAAATTCCATTGACCTGTGTTAGGTTCGTGAAATTTAACATGCCTTCTTCACCATCTGTTCCAAGGATCACTTTTTGCGCGCCCCAAGTCCAGACGGTACCATCGTTTTTGAGTGCTAAAGACCAGGCACTGCCAACGGCGATTTTAACGACCCCAGAAAGGTTATCAATAATCTGTGGAGCCGTGATTTTTATCGTGTCAGTATTGTTTACTTGCTTATATTCATTACCGCCCCAGGCCCATACTTGGCCGTTGGCAGCTAGAGCTAAGTTGGACTCTAACCCTGCTGCTATTCCTACAATGTTTTGCAGACTTTCAACTTTTCTAGGAAGGGTAATAGGTGAGGCTTCTTCAGCGCCGCTTTGATCGTAATCATTGTTTCCCCAAGCCCAGACTGTTCCGTCGGCTTTCAGGGCTAAAGCATGGGCACCTCCAGCGGAAACCGAAATGACGTCTGTGAGGTCTTTGACTTTGACGGGAGTGGCAACAGGATTCTCGTCGGCATTACCTTGACCTAATTGACCCTGGGAATTATCACCCCAGGACCAGACATTGCCGTCTGCGTCAACAGCCAAGCCAAAGTTTGGGCCTGCAGCCAATTGCGAGGATGCAGCACCAGGTCTAACACTTAAGGATGCCAGCACAGGTTTTGGTTCACCAGTTAAGGAACTGGGTACCAAAGAGACAAAAAGTGTGGTTAAGAAAACCAAAGATGACATCATTTTTCGTGCTGGGTTTTTTTGCATTTAAAATCTCCTTTTC
>DOPS01000040.1:0-17792 GCA_003512645.1 Desulfosporosinus sp. | reverse complement strand
CAGGCGTCCTGTTGGAAATTTCCGTCCTCATACCGGCTGCCATCCTTTTACGGAATGTCTTTTAGATACCGCTATAGGATATGCCGAGCCCCAGACAAGCGTGAGGGCTATAGCGCCAATAAAAAAATGCGGTTTGGACAAAGATGCTTCCCTACAGTAACCATAGTAAAAGCAAATCCATATTATATACAACCATGCCGAATCCATCGGCCTCTGGATCAAGGGGGGAGGGAAAAGAGATGCCTATCATTGACAAGCCGTTGACTTCAACCTTAGTGTTGAAATATGAAGACGGGTTGACACCTGCCGGCGGTCCTCAAATCAAGCAAAAGAGCTTAAACTACGTGAGGCCAGATGCTGATCATGGATCCCTCCACGAGGTTTCTGCCGCCCTATTCAGTCTCTCGGAGAAGCCGCTCACTGCCGTGATTTTGCGTGATAGTACGGAGTTAGTGGAAGAACCGGAAGAATAATACCCTCTCACTCTTGGATGGGGCTGTGTCGAAACTTAGTTTCACGCAGCCCTTTAAAAGGGAAAACCTTCCCTAACAATAAAGTTTCGGAAAGGTTATAAGTATCACTATAGAGAGTCAGCCCAAAAATTGATTTACTTCAGAACCGGATTGCTCTTTTTTCAGGTTGTCGCACTCCCTGGCCATGGGTAGCTTAAAAAAAGTTCTTTAACTTCTGCAGAAAAGCTTTTTTCCATTACGTTAAATTTGCGGCAATATTTCCGAAGAAGATAATGGGCAATTAGAATGATGTCTTCTTTTCTTTCTCTAAGTGGAGGGACGGACAAAGGAATCACATTTAAGCGATAATATAAATCCTCTCTAAAAGCTCCGCTTTTGATCTTTTCCTCTAAAAGACTATTTGTTGCGGCGATGATGCGTACATCAATGGGAATGGGTGTACTTCCCCCAATTTTTTCAATCTCTTTGCCCTGAAGAACCCGCAGCAGTTTTGGTTGTAAATATAAAGGCATATCCCCGATTTCGTCGAGGAGGATCGTTCCTTTGTGAGCCAATTCGAGCTTACCCAGCTTCCCATGTTTGTTTGCTCCTGTAAAAGAGCCGGGTTCATATCCGAATAATTCGCTTTCTAAAAGATTATCCGGGATCGAGGCACAATTAATTGCGACGAAGGGATACTGGTTTCGGCTGCTTGCTTCGTGAATTGCCCGAGCAAAGAGCTCTTTTCCTGTTCCGCTTTCTCCTCGAATTAAGACGTTGGAGTGAGTTGCAGCTATTTTCTTTGCCGTGTTTAGGGTTTCCACAAAATGAGGATCAACACCCAGGATGTCGTTAAAACATATACCCGTCAGCTTCAATGGGTGACCACGCTTTTTCAGCAGGGATATATTCTATAAAACATTTACCACGCACGTCACACTTTTTGAAAACCAGTCCATCATCAAACCGTTCAGAAAGCCACTGCTTTTTTGATGCTACTTGGCACAACCTCCGCAGACAGCTTTAGTTTAACATACTCTTCTTGAAACACATTCTCGTAAAGCTCCTTAGACGTTACTGCTTTTTTATCAAGCAGGATATAGACGATTTCGAATAATCGGCTAATTTGCATTTTGTCACCCTATTTCAATATACGCTTATAAGATGACACCATCAAGTCATATTATAAGCGACCTATAATTCAGCATGGTGAAAAGTAACATTCCAAACACCTTAAAACTATTTACAGTACATAGGGGATATTGGCAATTGCGCATTTTAATTTGCATAACAATACTATTCGAGTAGTAATTAACAATATCAGTTCGTCCGCTAATGTTCAGAATCATAGCGATCACCTCTTATTACCTTTGGCAGTATCAGGCATAGCGCTTTTCCAATCCTAACAAGTATTCTTTGGCAGGAACACCGGCGACATAGCCGCCCCAGCTGCCGTCCTGCCCGATAACCCGGTGGCAGGGAACAATGATAAGGATTGGGTTTTTGTTATTTGCCATGCCTACGGCCCGGCCGGCCTGCGGTTTGCCGACTGCTTTGGCAATGTCTTGATAGCTGCGGGTTTCCCCGCTGGGAATGGCCTGCAATGCCTTCCAGACCGCCATTTGAAACTCGGTGCCCTCCAGCGCCAGGGGCAGGTCAAATTCCTTGCGCTCACTGGCAAAGTATTCCGTGAGCTGAGAAGCCGCCTTTTGAATTAGCGGAGTTTCAGCAATATCCTGGCCCGCGAGGGCCTTTTCGCTGCCAAAGAACACTCTGGAAATAGAGCCATCATCCTCTTCAATCCCAATCGTCCCGATGGGGAAGTCATAAAAATACATGTTTTTTATAATTACACTCCTTACTTTGTCATGAAGTCCCCCTAAAACATACTAAGTTGGCTGAATATTTGGGACGGTGTTGTACGATCAGTTATGATTTCGTCGCCCCGTGGATAGCCAGTAATCATCGGGGCTTTGGGGTCATGCACAGCCACACGCCGTTGTGCTGTTTTCTGACTTGACGTAGCATAACAATAGGTGCAGCCATGTGTACAAGTGTCATAAGCGCCAATGTCTACGCTCTCAATACAGCAACAGGCCGCGCGCTGGTTCGCGTCATTTTTGGCAATAATGCGTCGGCCAATTATTTGCTCAACTAACGTTTGCTCGATACACGCCCCATGCTTGATACCGTATTCTGCAAGGTCAATTTCTTCTGCACAGGTGTAGAGCGCCATGTTATGTTTTTTGGCAATTCTTGAAAAATGGGATGCTATGGCAATCATCTCATTATGCGACATGGCCTGGTATCTATCGCTTATGCTCTTATATGGGTCAACAAAACTAAAAACACACCGTTCTGTGTATGCGTGAAGCCTCTCGCACATTTCAGCAAAGCGCCCCACATGCCAATCTACCGAGTGTTTGGCATCCACAAAGATAGGATCATATCGCCATACCGAGCGTTGGGCACTTGTGCGCTTTGACATTTCTATAAATGCCTCAATTAGCTCTGGCTTTGGAGGCAAGCCGCTTTCCACCGTTTCATTATAGGGAGTTAAGGTAAATTGGATGTAGTATGAATACCCCATTGCATCAAGCTGTTTCAGCCTGTCAAACATAGGAATCGGGTTTTTTGTCCAAAAGACAATGCAGTCCACGATGTCGGGCGAAAGTTCCACACGCCCCAAACGGTTAGGATTGCGTGGATTAGGCATGAGCGCGTAGCCTTCCTGTAATCTGTTAATAAGCCATTCTGAATAAAATGCCGGTATGTCCGTTCTGCGACTTGCACTAATAATCACTTTTTCTCACCTTGCGTCCGGAAAACGTTCGAGGGTTTTATTACCGACAAACTTCGCATGTATGGTTGGAGCGATTTCGAGTCGTTAGGAGAAAGTATCCGCCGTGCCCTCAGTGCGATTCTGTATGCGGCACTTATTTAGCAGGCTCTCCGCAAAAGTGTAAGCGTTTTGTCAGTAGACCCCCTTCTGTTTGCCTCATAAGAAATCGGAGTATTGTGGTATAAACAGGCGCAAATTGTCGTAAAACAATTCCGGATTGTCCGTAATCATTTTACGGCGTTTCTTGACTTTGTCCTTTCGAAACGATAAGATGAGGCTAAAAGGGGGAGCATTGATGCTAAAGCTGTTTAAGGTAACCGGATTTAAAAACTTTAATAACACCATTCGTTTTGATTTTTCTGATGTCCGGGACTACAAATTCAATAACTCCTGCGTAGCAGACGGTCTGCTGGAGAAAATAATTGTATATGGCAAAAATGCAGTTGGCAAGTCCAACCTCGGCCTTGCTCTGTTTGATATTGTTTCGCATCTGACCACGAACAACGTCACCCCAGGCCTTTACGAGTACTATCTGAATGTCAATAACAAAACAGGCTTTGCTGAATTTCACTATGTGTTTTCCTTCAGTACGGGCGAGATTGATTATCGCTACCGAAAAAATGAAAGTCAGGATTTGCTATATGAAACAGTTTTAATTAATGACAAGCTGTTGTTTCAATACGATTATGAAGATAAACGAGGCGACTTGTCCGGACTGGAAGCACTGATGCCCACGCTAAACCTCTCATTCCGCGGAAACGACTCGATTTTGAAGTATGCTATCTCTAATTCCGCGCTGGTGGATGATCATCCACTCTATCAAATGCTGCGTTTTGTCTCCCACATGCTCTGGTTCCGCAGTCTGGATGAAAACAGGTATATTGGATACAAGGCCAAAAGCAATGATTACTTTGATTTTATCTTTGAAGGGGACATGCTCAAAGAACTGGAGTTTTTTTTGCACAAGGCTGGTCTCAAAGAAAAGCTGGTTGCCAAGAAAGACCCGGATGGAAAGAGGCGGCTGTATTTTGACGGCCGCGTTCCGCTGCCTTTCTTTAAGGTTGCGTCCAGTGGCACCAAGGCGCTATACACCTTTTTCTACTGGCATAAGACCGCAGCGGATGTTTCTTTGATGTTTATTGATGAATTTGATGCCTTTTATCATTATGAGCTGGCCGAAACTATTGTGAAGCTACTGGAAGAGATGCAAGGATTCCAGACAATTTTGACTTCACACAATACGAACCTGCTTTCCAATCGTATCATGCGTCCCGATTGCTATTTCATTCTGACCGCCAATAAGCTGACTTCCTTTGCCAATGCCACCGAACGTGAATTGCGGGAAGGACATAATCTTGAAAAACTGTATATGAGCGGTGAGTTCAATGCCTGAGAATAAGCGAAAAATTCTCATTCTGGTAGAGGGGGCAAAGACGGACACAGCGCTCATGGCACGGCTGCTTGCCATCTACGGCATTGATGCACAATACAAAATTGTCTCCTACTGCACTAACATTTATACCCTTTACAGCGAGATGTTTGTCCAAAGCGATCCATCGGTAATGGACCTTTTACAACTTCTAAAGGCGCGTGAACCTGCCTCGGAAAAGAAGCCCATTTTTGACACCACATATACTGATGTCCTTTTGATCTTCGATCTTGATCCGCAAGCACCGGATTTTTCGCCGGAAAAGATTCGGCAGATGGCGGAATATTTTGTTGAATCTTCCGACATGGGAAAGCTATATTTAAACTATCCGATGGTTGAGTCATTCTACCATATGTCGTCGATTCCCGATGACCGGTACAACGACTACGTTGCAACTCTGGATGAGCTGCAGGCGGGGACCTATAAAATACGCGTCAACCGGGAAAACAGAAATCACGACTACCGGAAATTTGCCGTTAACAAGGAAGAATGTAATGTCGTCATTCAGCAAAATATTAACAAGGCACGGCATATCATCCATGAGGAACCAAATTTAGAATGCATACCGGAACAAGCACATATTCTGGAAGCTCAGCTTGCCCTGCTCTCCAAAGAATACAAAGTTGCCGTCCTAAGCACCTGTCCTTTCTTCATCTCCGATTACAGTTCCACACTGATTCATAATAAGCAATAGCCTNNAGGCTATTGCTTATTATGAATCACCTTACACAGTGATAAGCTCCATCGCTTTGCTTTTAAGGATTAAATATTATTTTTATCATTGTACCTTCGTTCAGCTTACTTTCTATTTTAAGTTCAGCATCATGAATTGTGGCGATTTCTGCACATAATGAAAGCCAAGGCCCACCCCGCCATTAGCCCTTGATCTGGATTTATCGGCAGTAAAGAATGGCTCAAAAACCTTTGTGATGTCTTCTGCAGAAATACCAGTCCCTGTATCTTTGATTTCCAGAATTATAGTTGCTTCAGTATCCCTATGCAAGCTTAGGGCTATTTTATCCCCGCTCTTCGAGGCTTTAATCGCATTGTCAACCAGGTTGGCCAGTATAATTTTCATCAAATACTTATTCATCAAAAGACGAAGAGGCTCGGCCGATAGTTCCAGATGGATATTTTTCAGCTCCAACTTGGGGGTAAAGGAATTTTTAAGATCGATGAAAAGCTCTTCAGGGTTCTCTTCTTTCATCACAAAATCTTCTTTCCTCAGCACAATCAGATCCATTAAGGTCAATGCCAGTTTTTCCAGTCGTTTTCCTTCTTCATAGATAAAGCTTAACGAGTTGATAAAAATCTCTTCATCATATTTATTAGTTCGGAGATAATCAGCATAGCCAATGATGGAGGTTAAGGGAGTCCTTAGTTCATGGGCCAGGTTATCAATAAAACGTTGCTTGTCCTCTGAGATTTTTTCCAGCTGGTTTATTTTATCTTCGACCACGCCAGCCATCGAATTGAAATTTTTGGACAGCAACCCGATCTCATCATTGGACATTACCTTGACTCTTGCGCTAAAATTCCCCTCGGCTATGGTCTGGGTTGATTGGATCAGCTTATTAATGGGCTTTACGATAAATTTACTTAATACGATGGTTACGATGACCAAATTCCTGAGACAAGAAGATTTAACCTGAGCAGAAGGTTTAACAGGTTTTCTCGATTGTTATAAATACTCGAAATATCCTTAGCATAAGAAACCTTATAGGTATTGTGATCCAAATCAACTTTCTTCGTTATAAATAAATACGTCTTATCCCCCAAATCCCGTATGATGTAATTTACTTGATCGGAAGCTATGTTTAATTCATCTAATCAGTCAGCAATCTGATTAATTCCATCCACAGCATTAACTGCACGGATACTGCCTTGGACGCCGGATATTATGATCAGTCCCATTTTATCAAAGAATTTATGAACCTTTCGGGTTTAACGCCTACGGGTTATATCAAAAATTTGCTGGATAATGGTTATGACAAGAAATTGCATGTTATTGCCTGAGATACTCTTTCAGCTCCTTTCTCGTAAAAAAAGCGCTGCCTTTTTGCTATTCTGTTTATTATTTTGTTGCTCCATGCACGTATCAATGTTAGATAATTTTCCATCCTTAAGCATTTCCCCAATATAGGTTGACCCCAATATCAAAATACCGCCCATAATCTGAGGGAGTGTTAATGTCTCTCCGACAAAGATCACACTGAATAAAATACCAAATGAAGGCTCTAAATAACTGTAGTAACTGGGATCAACAAACAACATAACATATGCCCAATGGTTGATATCTTTCGGTGCACATCTGTGAGTCATCAATGGTAGTATAATGACACCGTCACCTGATCCATAATGGATAGTCCTGTCGTTCAATGTAAAGTCGGTGGATCCCACTATTATATACCCTAATGAAAGTTCATTAAGGACATGAGACGATCAGATTCATCAGCGTTAACCTTAAATTCTCTCTAAATTAACTTCTAACAAAAACATATCAATCTCCCCTTTAAAGGCTCGTTTTCTGGGATACAGCTTTTTATAGTGATCAATCAAGGCCCGCCTTCCATTCAGCTTTCCATTCGACTCCATGGTTTCCCCTAAAGCTGTTATCAGTAGAGCCGCCTTGTAGTAGCTTTTGCGATAACCTCCTCCGACAATCGCCTCCGCCCTTTTATCCACTTCTGCCTCCAGCCATGGTCGGTATTTCTGATAATGTTCATCCGATAAAGGCACTTTTGCTTTCCAGTATAAAAACCGCGCCGCCAAATCTGCCCCATCGCCTTCCATAAATCCTATCCGGAATTTCAATTCATTTAACAGCTGGTGCCCGGCTTTGCTAAGCTTAGGGCTTCGATCCAGCAACAGCATAAAAAGGGGAACGGCAATTCCTTTAAACTGACTGCTCCAGCCCAAGAAATCTTTATCTCTTTGGCATTCTTGGTAAATCAACTCAAACTCTCTGTTGAAAAAGAGAATAACCTTCTTCTGATCCTGGGAAATTGCATTAGTCAGCATCTGCTTGTTATTATAGTAGCCTTCTCCACTCACATTGTCCGTCAACATTTTGGCGTACTTAGCCCCTTTGTCCGCTCTGTCCTCATAATCCGGCAGTTCAAACAACCTCAAATAGTGATTCAGCGTTGATTGGGAGTCAAAAGCTGCCTGATAGCACTCTGCAAGAACCTTCGGGTGGTTCAGCCGGGTGGCGGCTTGCGCCGTTAAATCCGCAATCCTGCCCCGGATAACCAGCTTCTCGGGCAGTATTTCAATAGCTTCCAATCCCAGCTGCTCACAGTCCAACTCCTTTCCTTCTTCAAGGAGATAGGCACAAGCGCGTTCATATAAAGCAGGATGCCGTGTCCCTGCTTCCCGGGCTGTCTCGCATAAACAGCGGATGCCTTTTCCATCTAAACAGGCTTCGGAGAGCAGGTCCGCAGCCCTGTCGCCGGGGGTCTTTTTCAGAAAAGAGATCCACTCCTCCATAAAGGCGTCTGTCCCTTTAAGCTCTTCCGGCCCGACAGTAAACAATTCTTCAATCTTAATGTCCTTACACATATCCCAGGAAAAATATTGGTAGAGGGCAGCGGCCCTGGCCTTGCCCTCAGCAGCCTGATAGGTGGCATACATCAAATTTAAAGCAATCTGCTTAAGATTCAGGCTTACCAAGTTTTCATCCACGAGCTCCTTCAGGTCTAATAGAAGAAGGCCTCCTATTCCCAGGCCCCAATACTTCCTGAGGACAGCTATTCCCATTTCCCCCCCATGTCTTTTCCTGACCCTTGTCCCGCCTTGAAAAGTAACAAAGCCTGCAATTTCGCCGTCCATTAAGCCTAGGATGATCACAGAGTTATCCGTTCCGTTTTCAGAGCCAATGATTTTCCCCTCCGTTTCAGGGGTTATTTCCAGCTCACCCTTGCCAAAGGAGAGAAAGTCCGACTCCCCGCTTATGCACACTTTAAACTTTGCCATTTCTTCCCCATCATTTTCAGTTGCTTTTCTGATCAGAAATTCCCTGCCATTTTTCAGGGTTACCTTTTTCATGGCTATCCACTCATTTCTTTGTCTAATCTGACTATTTTCCCAGGAATAACCGTCTCTGACATCCCTAAGTGATCCGCCTCTCTACTGCAGAGTAACTCCGGAAAACCCTGCCGTCAATCCAAAGGCAATGATTCTCAGGAAATTCTAACAACTATTGCCACTGGCCGAACTATTGTTATCTTATAGCAAAAGCCCTGTCTCTTTAAGATGAGACAGGGCCTGTTGCAGTAGTTATTGCTTTCTGGCGGCAACGGAAACCTTATTGGAAAGCTACCGGAATTCAGTTAGACAGCCACCCCGGCGGTGGGCCGCGAGGCTTACAAACTAGGGGTTACTCCTTATCATTCGAATGCATTTACTTATCATTATCCAATAGTTTCCTTGAATATCTACACTTATTATGGAGAAATTATAATTAATGATTGCAATCAAAGCTTCAGAATTAAATCAATATACAGTAAGAAAATAATCTACAAGGAGGTATTAGATCATGGCTAAGTACAAATTACCAGTAGACAAAAATCAAATAGCAGCTCAAACGGGTGTTACTCTTGGTCCAGACAGTACTTCTCGTCAGAATGGTACCGTCGGTGGGGAAATGGTTAGAAAGACTTTTGAAAGTTTCGGAAAGACAAAATAATCTTCTATCCGAGATATATCCAAAGGTCAGTAAATTAATTACTGGCCTTTTATATCATTGTCCATGGCAAAATACCAGTAAGCTAGATATATACAAAAGTCCAAGTTTCGCAAGACGCCACCCCGGCGGGTTTCGCCTTGAAATATATCTATGAGGTGATCTAAAAATGAAATGTAATGTTGGTAAAACCGAGCAAATTGTTAGAATTGTAATCGGCGCAGCGATCGTTCTTTTAGGTTTATACTTTAGAAGTTGGTGGGGGCTTATTGGACTCGCGCCAATAATAACAGGTTCAATTCGTTATTGTCCCGTTAGTGATGTCTTAGGAATTTCGACTTGCGATGCTAAAAACAAGCAATAGTTTTCTCGTCTACGGTCTTATGAATTAAGGCCTTTTCTTTTTGAAATAAAACAAATTCTGATATACCTTGTCCTTTCAATTTTATTACTAGTGCAATCGTTTCTTCTGAAAACACACAATAATACGCAATTATCCAAAATTAGTGCCCATACTCATTTAACAATTGCCTAATCAAGGATTTGAGAGCGAGCTACGTCTTTATCTCGTTCATGTTTTTTTATTCTATTTTCCCAATAACGTATTCAAACCCGAAACGTCTGTAATCCTCCCAAAAAAGGTTACGGTTTTCAGGAAATTGGGATGGTTCACGCAGGCGTTTTTGTTCGTTAAGTGCTTCTTCCTTTGGACGCTCTTCCGTGTACAGTTCTTTTAATGAACAACTGATGAAAATGATTATCCTCATGTATTTCTGGGCTTTGATCTGTCGTAAAAAGAAACCCCTTATTGCTGTTTGCACGGCTCCAACCGTCTCTCTTCGAACGAAATTGTACACTGACAAGCTTTCCACCTTTTTCTCGTTCAACTAACCGTTTATATTCCTCCCAGATTAGCGGGCTGGGAATACTATGACAAATCAAATCGCAAATATATAACCGGTCCATAAGCGATGAAGTGCCCATAAATCCGCGCAGCCCTGCGGCCTGGCAAGGGGTTCCGGTGAAAAGAACCATGCGATCCTTTTGCAAGTCCGCCTTAATCTGAGCATAGGTATCCCCCATATCGCTCTGCACATATTTAGAAATTCGCATCCTGTCCCGCTGCTCGGGCGTTTCCGCCCGATGATGAAGAACATGAAAGTCCTCGTCATAATCCGCACCATAAATTACACCGTTCTGCCGGAGAATAGCATCAGAAATAGCAGTAAATGCGCCCCCTGATGTCGATTGCCACAAAACCTCCTGTGATTTATGGCGCGCCGCATAAAAGCGGGGCATACCACTATTTTTGTGATTACCTTTATGTGTTAATGGACAGATTTGGGTACACCTGCCACAAGCAACGCAACAGGCCTGGTCAATTTCTGGATACAAAAAACCTTCCTCGTCCGGCTTCATGGTAATGGCTTGTTTGGCGCAGACGCTGTAACAAGCACTGCACCCGCAGCAATCCTCTTTTCTTAGGTAAACTGATTTCATGATTACATACCCCTTCACTACTTCACATCCTACAAATGAGTCACAGTTTTCTGAGTCAATTATACCTCGTGTATTAGGCTTATGATACAAAAAAGCTAGCTCTGCAATAACATACTATATGCCTTAAATTTTAAGATGTATAATTCAAGAAAATACTTTCAAAGGAGTTTGCTTCATGAATATTACATCTTTTTTAATATACTGCTTTATTGTTACATTTACACCTGGGCCTACAAATATTGTTATATTGTCCACAGCACATAATTTTGGGACAAAAAAGGCAATGGAATATGCATATGGAGCAACTATTGCTTTTGGTTTATTACTTGGTATTTCCGCTATGTTGAATACTGTACTTATAGCAATAATACCAAAGATTTTAATTGTTATGCAAATAATCGGAAGCTTCTATATGCTCTATCTTGCTTATCAAATATACAAAATGGATGTGTCAGAGTCGGCTGAGATACAAACTGCGACTTTTGTTTCTGGCTTCCTTATGCAGTTTGTAAATCCAAAAGTCGTACTATTCACAATGACAGTAATTCCAAGCTTTGTTATGCCATACTATACTGCTCCGCCTGCACTTGCAGTATTTGCTGCAGCTATAATAATTATTGGATTTTGCGCATTTGTTACATGGGTTCTCTTCGGTGTAATGTTCAAGGAATTTTTGAAGAAATTTCAAAAGACTGTTAATATAGTTATGGCATTATTTTTAGTTTATTCTGCGATAATGGCATCTGGGGTAATTGAGCTAATTAAGAGGTGATTCATATGGATAGATTTATATATAAAAAATCAACTGGTGTTACTGCGTTGTCAGCAAGCTTTGCTGATTTTAAATATAAAAAGCACTCTCACAAGGAGTATGCATTAGGTGTAACACTGCGAGGTATTCAGCAGTATAACTTAGATGGTAATTTTCAATCATCATATCAAAATGGTGTTATGCTTTTTAATCCGGAACAGCCGCATGACGGTATGGCACATGATAAGACAGGTATTGATTATGTTATGGTATATATTGAGCCAAAACTGTTTTTAGAGATTCTTCAAAAGAAGGATATAGTCCGCTTCTCTTCTCCAATTGTATATAATTACAGGCTTGAACAAAGAATACTAAACCTTTCTTGTGCAATATTAAGCGGAAAAGATGAAGCATTGTGCAGTGAATTGCTTTTATCTCTTGCCGATAGCTTTACCCAGCCCAATCTTTTTATGAGTTACAGGAAGGATAATGATCTAACCAAAAAAGCAAAGGATATGATTCATTCCAGCCTGGAAAATGTACTAAGACTTGATGACATTTGTAGAGAACTTGATATTTCAAAATTTCAGTTTATCAGAATGTTTAAAGCCGGTACTGGAATTTCGCCATATCAATATTTTCTAAACTGCAGGGTAGAACTTGCAAAGCAGCTAATAGAAAAAAACAAAGATGTTTATTCGGCAGTAGCAGAATGTGGTTTTGTTGATTTAACACATTTAAATAAGCATTTTAAAAGTATTTATGGAATAACAGCATTTGAATATATGTCCTCCCTAAGTTAGGGAGGCATAGTGACAAAAGACAATACTCCTTATAATCGGCTTTTTTCATGAGTCTAATGCCTGCCGGCGCTTCGGTCCTGACAGTTGAATTTAAGGTTAATCTACTTGCCCCAGCGAAGGGCGAAAGGTTTGTAGCCAGAGGGATGGTAGTCAAGCCGGGGCGGACGATAACGGTTTGCTCAGGCGAAGTTTTTGCCCTAGGATCAGAAGAGCCCAAATTGGTTGCCACAATGACAGCAACGATGATGACGCTTCAAGGTCGTCCCGGAGTCGCCGAGGATTAAGAACTAAAACTCTGTGTGATAATTAGAAGAGAGAGTGAATAAAAGGATGAATAGTGAGACTAGAACTGAATTAGCTGTTTGTGGATTGGATTGTACAAGATGCGCGGACTATGAAAATGGCGAGATCAAGAGCTTAAGTGCGAGACTGGCATATCTGCTTAGAGGTTACGAACGAGTGGCAAGTCTGAAGTCGGTAAATAACCCCCTCTTCAATGAATATCCTATATTTCTCGAATTTCTACAGCACTTTGCCCAAGGAGCTTGTGGTGGTTGCCGGAGTGATAATTTACGGTGTCCAATCGAATGCCATGCCAAAACTTGTCATCGACAACATGGTGTGGATTTTTGTTATAAATGCAACCAGTATCCATGCGACAAACAATTTGAAGGCAAGACCAGAGAAAGATGGCTGGAGCGAAACAATCGAATGAAGGAAATAGGCGTTGAGAATTATTATCCGGAACAAGGTAAATCGCCCAGATATTAACAGAAAGTCTATTGGGAGTGTTATTTAAGCAAATACCGTTGAAAGATATCCCTTTGTGATTAAGGGACTCGTATCCAGTTTTTTATCAGTGATCAGACTCATTAGCCGGCGCATGTTGCCTAGGGAGGCCAAACCCACTTTTACAGTAATATTTTTCAATAGCAAGGTTTGGATGGGAAAATCGATGTTGCCAGGGAAAAGCCCGACAATCGAGAATATTCCTCCTACCCCTATCACCTGAGCAGCTGTGTTGACTGTTGCCGGGAGTCCGATAGCTTCAATAGCTGCATTCACCCCTTGTCCATTAGTGATCTCCATGATTTTAGTTACAGCATCCTGCTCTGTCGAATTGATGACATGAGTTGCTCCCATGGTTAACCCTGTCTGTAGACGATTAGTCAAGATATCGACTAGAATGATCTTAGAGGGAGCAAATAATCGGGCTGTCTGGATGGCACAGAGGCCGACTGGCCCGGCCCCAAAAACGGCCACTGTATCTCCAGGTTTTAAGGCGCAGTTATCCACTGCAAAATATCCTGTGGTTAACATATCCCCCGCAAAAATAGCCTGTTCATCACTTATTTGATCAGGAATTGTGACCAACGATGATTCGGCATGGGGAATCCGCACAAATTCAGCCATTCCACCGGGTAGATTACCCCAATTAGAGCCACTACCAAAAATAGCCGAATTCATACATTGTCCGTAATGTCCCTTACGACAATTTTCACAGACACCGCAATAGGGTGCAGGCGGGGCAGCAACCCTGTCTCCCAGTTTAAACATTTTTACATCATTACCAACCTCCTCCACTATCCCAATAAATTCATGACCCATAATAAAGGGTGGACTTGGTGGGAAATATCCATCTACTATGTGAACATCACTTGTGCAAATAGCCGTGGCTGTAACTTTTAAAATCACATCCGTTGGATTTTGGAGTATTGGCTTTGGCACTTCCTCCAAAGCGACCTGTTTAATACCCTTAACGACTGCTGCCAGCATAATATTCATCCACTTAATAGATCTCTAATCAAGTCTCCTTTCACGCTGTTCTCTGCTTTCAAAGCAATCAGTTGTTTAAGGAACTCCACAGAACAAATCGTCGTAGCGTGCGTAATAGCCGCAATTTCGAAACTTTCTAGTCCGTCACGAATGCAGCCCACTGTAAGATAGCCAAAAATTTCTTCTTCCACAACTATAGGAGCAACCAGACGCGGATACTGACTAGGAACATCCTTTAAAACCGGCAGCTTGATTGATTTCTTTTTATGGGTCATTTCCCGATAATAAGTTCGTCCCGGCCCGTTTAACCAGAACTCCTGTGACAAACTAGGCATAATAAAATCCTCATCATGTTCAGATCCTGCTAAAGGTTTGGCAAAATATAGAGGTTGAAAAAAACGATCCTCTAACAATACCGTCAATTGCAGGACATTGCTTAAGGTATTCACAACTTCTTTTAATCCCTGACCCTGAACAACCTGCTCCGTTAAAGCATTTTGAATCTGCATTCTGAAAATCTTGGGAACCTTCATCGCTAAGAACGTTGCCTTCGACAGAACGAATCCACCCCCTCCAAAACCCTGATCATAGCTTAAGTTGTATTAATACCGAATTTTCTGATTATTTATTATTAACAATACTATCTTCTATCTATTGATCTGTATATGTACATTTCTACGAATCATAGCCCATATTTTGGTAGAATATATCTGAATAATCTTACAAATAGTCACAACTGTTCTCTGAACGGTCGTCTTGTCTTGTCTCAAAAAACAGAAAACCGTTTGCCCTAACCTTATCGATCAGTTGGACAAACGGATACTCTCACTCATAATGCCTAATTAATAGTGTCAGTCAGTCAATCCCCTCGAAATTTTATCCCGTACTTCTTAGCTTTCCTAGCTATTGTTGAATGATCCATGCCCAAGGCTTCTGCCGAGCTGCGTGTCGAACTGTAAACCTGAGCGGCTTTATGGATTAGTTCTTGTTCTAAAAGTTCTCGCGCTTTTTTCAGGTCCATTAAACCGCTTACCAGCACGCGACTTTCCTGGTCACTCTGCAGGTCAAAATAATCACTCAGAACTTCGTCGCCCAGCTTAATAACATCACAGGGGGAAGATACCACGAGACGCTCAACAACGTTTTCCAACTCCCGGACATTACCCGGCCAGTCATATGAGGTTTCGAAATAGCGTATTACTTCAGGCAGGATTTTCTTCTCGATATGATACTTTTCGTTATACTTCTGGAGAAACGTTCTGACTAGGCCGGCTATGTCCCTTTTCCGTTCCCGCAGAGGAGGAATGTGAATAGGCACCACATTTAACCGGTAAAACAAGTCCTCGCGGAAGGTGCCTAGTTTAATCATAGCCTTAAGGTCTCGATTAGTAGCAGCAATAAATCTGATGTCCGCCTTTACCTGCTTAACCCCGCCGATGCGCATAAAACGCAGCTCTTGGATCACTCTAAGCATCTTAACCTGAAGGCTGAGCGGTAAATCTCCGATCTCATCCAGCAAAATGGTCCCTTTGTCAGCTACCTCAAGCAGACCCACTTTGCCTTCCCGGCCAGCCCCAGTGAAAGCTCCCTTTTCATAACCAAAGAGTTCAGACTCTAATAAATTTTCCGGTATAGCCCCGCAGTTTATGGCCACCATAGGTCCTTCATGGCGTTGACTGACTCGGTGGATCAATTTAGCCACAACCTCTTTGCCCGTTCCTGATTCACCGGAAATCAAGACGGTGGAATCAACCATAGCGACCCTTTGGGCTAATTCTGATACTCTCCTCATTGCAGGACTGTCCCAAACTACATCCTCCACGTCCAACAACCGTGTGCGAAGTTCTAATAGTTCTGAATGATACCTTGTCACCAAATCTTTGAGCGCCAATACTTCGGTTGCATCGCGGAAAATGGCCACGACACCCGTCATTATTCCTTGCTCAAAAATAGGTGTGATATTAGCGACAATATCAATGCCCACCGAAACTATATGTGCGTGGTCATCAACCACAGGCTTTCCTGTCCGTAACACATCGAGAATGTGGGAATTAGGCTCAATCTCAGAGACCTTTCGTCCCAACACCTTTTCAACTTGAACCCCAAAACTACGGGTGTAAGCTGGGTTGGCATAGAGTATGGTCGAATCCAGAGCAACTATAATGACACCGTCGTGAATTGAGTCCAAGACGCTATTCGTTAGCATTCTGCCGTCCCCTTTGAATCAATATCTAAGGAACCATGGAAGCAAGTTTTGGAAGTCTGATTCCTAGTTCCACTGGCGCACTTTATCACCTATCTGTGTATTTGGGCTCTGCAGCTTTTCAGGCGCAACGGTGCAATCGTGCACATAAGGTTCCCCAGCTTAATATTAGCACTATGTTAACCCAGTGAATAGAGCATATATTGTAAGTACTCGCTATTATTGACCTTAGACTAAGCACAAGTAAACTTGTTCGGAACAAATAAACTATAAGGGTGGGCACGTTTTTCGTGCACCACCCAGCTGGTACTAAAAAATATTTTGAGCACTATCATCGAAGCTTACATGGTTAATTGACCCAAGACAGGTTTGTAAACACCGACCCTTAATAAGAGGTAAAATAAGAAGTAATGCCCTACAAGATCAGCAGCAGTGATTAAACCAACGACTCCCGCGCCACCAGCTGTACCCACAAAGTAAGACATTAGCAGAGTAAATATTAGCCCAAACCCGAGGGCTAAGACATAGAATGGCAAGGCGTAAGTTCCGCTAACAAGCAGACGCAATGATTCTTTGGCTGCAGCCGTAGCATTGGTCATACTCAGTAAATAGAGTCCTATGACAATCAGATTTGTTATCAAAAGAACTATTTCCATATTACTTAAGAAAACAGTTGCTATAGCTACTTCGGTGAAGCCAAACTCAATCAGGAAAAGAGTAAGCGTTGTTCCGCCCAGCAAAGAGTAAAATAAACAGAGCACAGGCATCATGGCCGTATTCCATAAAGGAATAGAAGGCGAAGAGTTCATGAGAAACCCGTCATAAATCGCCACAACAAAAGCACTTAGCCCTGCAATCAAAGCGAATACCGAACTAGCAGCACTCCCAGCCGGCGAAATCAAAAAGAGTGTTCCTGAGACCATCATGATCATCATAGCCCAAAATCCACGAGCAACCCAGGATGTTCCAGGTTTCATAAGACCTCGCCAAAATCGCTCCGGTCTCCCCAGATAGAGCAGGTGGGCACCACCTTTACCGACCAGCACAATCAATAAACCCACTAAAGCTCCTAGCCAAGAATTCGTGAGAAAAACTGACATTAAAAATAGCCCTGAACCTATTTTTCCGAAAAAGAACGCCGCTGCTATCAAAGTTGCCCATTCTGTTTGGAGACGAAAACCGGAGACAAATTCGTTCCCTACCAAAGGCATGGTTTTTGGCAATTTGAACACCTCCTATTCTATATAATAAACGGAAGGTTCCGTGTTATCCTCAGATAAGGGCTGGAAGCCCCCCCGCTGACGGATTAGACGGCTGACCTTGCTTTCTGGGTTAGATAGATCCCCAAAGAT
>DOPS01000081.1:0-4674 GCA_003512645.1 Desulfosporosinus sp. | reverse complement strand
ATAGCGGCATTTTGTATTTCTACAATTCTACTGGAGATTATCCAGGGAACACGGGTGCGGCAGAGATTGACCGGGGAGTCTTTCCTGATGGCTATAGTTAAATTATTAATGCGCAATCGACGGCGTCACGGGGGTTATATCATTCACTTGGGTATGGTGCTAATGTTGACCGCAATGACTGGTTCTCACACTTACAATCTTGATTTGATCAAAACTGTTAAGATTGGGGAAACTCTCGAGCTAGGTTCCTACATAATAAATTACAACCATTTATCTCAAAAAGATCTGGGTAATTCACGTCAGGCTGTTTATGCTTCGTTGAGTGTCTATGATCGGTATAGCGGTCGCTTGCTCGGCGTAGTGGAACCACAGAAAGTATTTTATCCCACCTCGGATCAACCCTCCACTGAGGTTGGACTACGCACGACTTTAAAAGAAGATCTGTACATTGTTCTGGCGGATTGGCAAAAGGATAGGAGCGCGACATTCAAGATTTTTATTAATCCTTTGGTTGCCTGGCTTTGGATTGGTGGCTATGTTTTGATATTCGGCACGATCTTTGCACTTTGGCCCGGACGCGGTAGTCAATCTGGGGCTCACTACCTTCGAAGGCAGGATATCATTAAGGATAAGGTGGAGAGCGTAGTATGAAGAGATTGGGGTTAGTGCCAGTTATCATTGTCTTATTCACCTTGTTGTTTTCCCCTATAACGGCCCATGGCAGCGAGACTTGGGAAACACGCCCTATACCTTTGGATGTGGAAAGTGGGGTAATATGTGTCCTTGATGGCTGTATGATGAATCTGGCAGCCTGCGAAACGTTAGCTGCCGAAAAATTAAGGGGCATTATCCGAGAAAAGATGTTCAAAGAGGGTTTGAATAAGGAACAAACGTATGCTTATCTCGCAGAGGTATATGGAGATAAAGTGTTGGCTGCACCACCAAAAAGGGGATTTAATTGGGTTGCTTGGCTTGGACCGTTTGTGGCAACTATTGGTGGGGGTGCATTTCTTTACCTGGGCTTAGAAAAATGGGTTGGTTCATCCCTACGGGAAGAAGAAGTTGCCTCGCTTGATCCAGAAGATGCTCGTCGTTTGGATGAAGAGTTAAAGAAGTATTTATAAAAGGCGGGAGTCTAAGTGGCGGTTAGGCATCGGATAGGTGATAAGCCTTACTATTAAAAGGGCGTTTGGAGGTTGAAACCTTTGTATGCAGTTTTATTACTCGTATTATTGGTGTTGGTATCCTTAACTTTAATAGGCTATCCCATCTGGAAAGGCCATGGAGATCAAGGGGAGCAGGCAGACTGGTTGAGTCCAGCTATGACAACGGAAAAAGACGTGATTATGGGTACCCTAAGTGAAATCGAATTTGATTATCATATGAAAAAACTTTCGGAGGAAGATTACCGATCCTTGAAAAACAAGTATGCAAAAGTGGCACTGGCTATCTTAGATACTGAGAGTACCGGTCCTAAAGGGGATACACGTATTGGCATGGCAGACGCTAAGGCATTTGCCGAGATTGAACGGGAGATTGATGAAGAGTTGTAAATCAGGGGGGAGACTTTTGATTGTAGCCCGAGGCCTAACAAAAACAATTGGCAGTAAAAAAATTTTAAACGGAGTTGATCTGGAAATCGCCCCCGGGGAATTCGTTACTTGCTTTGGGCCTAATGGGGCTGGTAAAAGCACGACCCTAAAAATTCTGGCTCTGCTCAGTAAACCCTCTGGTGGGCAGGTACTAATTGAGGGTCAGGACGTAAGGGGGAATGGGACAACTCTCCGACGTAAGATAGGAATGATATCTCATAATTCGTTTCTCTATGATAACTTAACGGCGCGAGAAAACTTGGAGTTTTACGGTAGAATGTATGAAGTGCCAGACCTAAAGCGACGGATTACACAACTGTTAGATGAAGTGGGATTGTCGTTTGCGACAGGTGATCCAGTATATAGTTTCTCTCGAGGTATGCAGCAGAGACTCTCTATCGCACGCGCGCTAGTCCACAATCCTCCCATTCTTTTGATGGACGAACCCTATACTGGACTGGATGAAATGGCTAAAGGAGTTTTAAATACAATTTTGAGTCAGTTAGCCCAGAGTAAACATACAGTTTTTCTGATTACCCATGACTTTGACCAGGGCTTAGAACAAAGTGACCAGGCTTTGATTCTAGTAGATGGTCGTATCGCCTACACCTGCAATCCCCGGAGATTACAGCGGGAAGAGTTTAGACGTCGGTATTTGGAGCTTGTAGGAGGAGTCAAATGAGTTTCCTCAGAAAAGTGAGAAGTTTACTTTGGAAAGAAATTAGAAGTGAGCTTCAGGGTAAGGAAATGCTAAGTACGTTGATAGTATTCTCCCTATTAGTGGTGGTCGTTTTTGGAGTTGCTATCGATCTAAACAAAGATTTAATGGGCGAAGTCTTGCCGGGTTTCATTTGGATTACCATGATTTTTGCTGGAATACTTTGCCTTAACCGATCGTTCGCTGCGGAAAAACAAAATGACTGTTTGTATGGATTAATGCTCTGTCCCCTAGATCGCAGTGCTATTTACGTGGCGAAAACGATAATGAACCTCTTGCTCATGATTATTGTAGAAGGTGTTACAATTCCTCTATTCTTTATTATCTTCAATTACCCCGGACCACAGCAGCTAGGCATGTTTGTAATTGTCCTTCTGCTTGGCACTTATTGTTTTATGGCCGTTGGCACCTTTTTGGCAGCTTTGTCTTCGGCGACAAAAACCGGAGAGATTCTTATGCCAATTTTGTTGATTCCGTTGATTATTCCGGTTTTGCTTAGCGCTGTGATCGTTACCAAAGCTAGTTTTGGCCTAGTGGGAAGCGGAGCAGATCTGTTTCTTAAGATTCTGGTTGTCTACGGAGTTGTCTTTACAGTTTTACCTCTGCTTCTCTTCGATTATTTATTGGAGGTGTAGTCTATGACTGAAAATACGCGCCCTAGTCTAATAGAAAAGGTTTTGGCGTGGTCAACTTTTCTTGCTGTGTTTGTGGCTCTTTATTTAGCACTAGTTTATGTACCTACAGAAAAAACAATGGGTGATGTTCAACGAATCTTTTATTTTCACGTCGCGTCGGCTTGGGTCGGAATGATGGCCTTCTTCGTTGTTTTTGTTGCCAGTATCACTTACCTACTAACCAGGCGAACGAACTGGGATATCTATGCCCATACGTCTGCGGAAATCGGAGTAGTTTTTACAACCATCGTTTTAATTACTGGCCCGATCTGGGCAAAACCCATCTGGAATACTTGGTGGACCTGGGATCCACGTCTGACCACCACTCTGATCCTGTGGTTTTTGTATCTGGCCTATGCCAAGATTCGCTCGGCCATCGGCGAGGAAGAAAAGAAAGCACGTCTAGCTGCAGTGTTTGGCATCTTGGCCTTTGTGGTCGTGCCGATCGATTTCTTGGCAATTCGTTGGTGGAGGACTATGCATCCCGGCGCACTGGTCACTTCGAATGGAATTGCGTTAGCCCCTGACATGATGCTGGCTTTCTTTGCCAGTCTGTTCGCTTTTACCTTATTATACTGTTATTTTATGATGCGTAGTGTCCGTATTGAAAGGATGAAAGCGGAGATTCGTTGGTTAAAAGAGGGAATGTTCAACTGACGAATCAAAGGGTGGATAAGAAATCAAGAGTCGCGAACGGAGGTACAATATGGATAAGTTGTTTTACTTGTTTCTCGCCTATTCTATTATTTGGGTTTTGATCTTCGGTTACAGTTTGCGTCTTGGTAAAAGACAAGCCAAGCTCCAGAAAGAGCTTGAACTTTTGAAAGAAGTAATTAACAGCAAGTCTTCATAAGGTGCCCTGGATAGTTCGACGCTCTTAAACAGACTCACCGTTATATTGAGAGAAAGGAGGAAATCAGCATGGCGGATCTGGAAGAGAAGCGGGCGCGTCTAGAGGCGCTAGAATTAGAAAGTAAAAAACGGCGGAAGTTGGTCTTAATTAGTCTTTGTACCTTGTTGGTGGTTGGGGTAGTAGCTATTGTACTCTCAACCAAGGAGGCAATTCCCGGGTTCGATAACAAATACTCAATAGGAAAAAGTGTTAATTATACCAATAAAACCATTGAAATGACTGAGGTAAACGCAGAGATTAGTAACGGTCAAGTTAAATTATCTCTCGACGACTTGGAGAAAAACAAAATTCTTTACGCTATGTATGATCCCAATTTTGATATAGGTAATAACCAGAAAGGGTTACCTGTGGTGGCTTATTTATCCCCTGCGGGTAGGGTGATGGTGGCTAGCAGTTTTTGTGAACCGTGTTATTCTCGCAAATTCCACATCGAAGGGGATGTTTTGGTTTGTAATGTTTGCTGGACCCGTTGGAGTCTCGCTGACTTAACGGGTTTGGGTGGCGGTTGCACTAAGTATCCACCTCAAGAGTTAAATTATACTGTTGACAAGGAAAACGGTAAAATCATTATTAATGAAGGCGATCTTAAAAACTGGAAGCCGCGAGATTATGACGCTTCAACGACTGCTAATATGGACTAACTCAGTGAACTCCACAGCTTTCACACTGGATCCCCCTGCGTCAAGGGCAAATTCACAAGAAATTCATAACTCATTCACAGCATAGTCTAATTGGTTGGGTATAATTTGAGATATGGTGCGAGCTGCGAAGCAGCAC
>DOPS01000139.1:0-15219 GCA_003512645.1 Desulfosporosinus sp. | reverse complement strand
TCGCTCCAACAAAGCTCATCCGCCAAGGGCTATGAGAGGATGAAAACGAACTTCATTAATACGTCGCTCAAGGTCAGGGCCAACCATATCACAGATGGACGTTATGAAGTAAATGCTTGAGAATATCACTTTAGCATGCTATGATAAACATGCATAATTGGAGAAATTTGGTGTCCGTATGACTTCGTATATTGCAGTCACCAGCTACTTTGATTATCTTTGTTTGGGAGGAGTGCTAACCTATGGATAGCGAAGAGCTCTTAAAAATCGTCGCCAGGGATGAAGACGGCCAACATCAATTTAAAGCAAATATCACCAATAGTTTGGCAAGCGAAGGCAACCTAAACCTTGCCGCCGCTTTGCTTTTTTCTAAAGCACCTTATTATAAACTTCCCATATTCATCGTCAAAGCCGTTTCCTATCCGAGCAAAGACATTGACGTCTCTCATTACATTGAAAGCGCAGATTTAAAGGGAAAATTGTCAGATCTTTTTCAGTCAACTCTCAACTTTATGTTACGCAACATTGCTTACATCCAGCATCAGCAAGATGTCAATTCACTAGGAGAACCAGAAATTCCTAAAATTGTATTTGAAGAGTTATTGGTGAACGCATTAATCCATAGGGATTACCTCATTTCTGCTCCGATCCGAATCTTCATCTTTTCGGATCGCATCGAAATTATCAGTCCCGGTCATCTTCCCAATAATCTCTCGGTGGAGAATATCAAGAAGGGTATCTCAAATATTCGGAATCCCATTTTGGCTTCTTTTGCCACAAGAATACTACCTTATCGTGGTCTTGGCAGTGGGATCCGAAGAGCACTTAGTGCTTATCCGGCAATTGAATTGATAGACGATCGCGAAGGGAATGTCTTTAAAGTCATTATTGCACGCGAAAAGAAAGTATCCCACTAGTTGCTCGACCATACCAGTCATCAACATTGATATTTTAGATTTCCTGCATCCTTTCCTGGTCTTGCATTGAATATCCATCTCTTTTAACATCACTCATATTTAGTGAATCATCTTTCATTACAATATTCTTTAGCTTTTTAACTGCCCCATAAGGCTCTTTTAATGAACAGGGGACCAGGGACCAGTGCCTGACACCAACTTATCATTGATTTTATCGAAGCGGCCCCATTTCTAAACTCCTCTCGAATCTGAGCTCTATTATGGTCTTATGTATTCGCTTTATCGAAGGTCGGGAACCAAAGCTCAAGCGGAGATTGGCTTGACTTTACCCTAATTGATGAACCGCTGACGTCGTTAGATCAAGAGCACCAAAGAAGTTTTGCCTCTGTAGTCTTTGACACATATTCAGCTCATCAGTATATCGTAACGTCTCACGATTTGCGATGGCCACGGGAACTAAAACGATTGACTAGCCAAAATATCTCCGCTCAATTTCATAGTTGTTCTTTACCTCTTCGATTATGGTGATGAATGGGAGTTTAAGGTTGAAGTGGAGGAAATAAGCTCGGAAAAGCCATTACCTCTCACACCTAAGATTGTTGGTAAACGGGGTGAGGCGCCTGATCAGTACGGATATGGGTATTAGCCCCGGAAACGTGAGCGCCTTACCAGACTTGATAAGATGCAACCTTTGGCATGGTTCGGACTGAAGTGCGCAACAGAGTTGGTAATTCCCACTTGGGACATGTTTTTGATGACGGTCCAGCAGACAAAAGAGGAAAAAGGTACTGCATTAACAGTGCTTCGATACGATTTATTCCCCTTGGGCAAATGAAAGAACAAAATTATGGGCAATTTATGTCGCTGGTAGATTAAAGTATTATGGAGTCTTGTCTTGCTGAATTCTGATTTATCAGATAAAGGATCAGTTTTCGTTCCTAGTCAAATATGTTCCCTAAGTCAATTGCTAAGTCATCAAATAACCCATCGTTTATTGTTTCGTCTTTCCCGTACACTGCTGGTTCAGTAAATACATTCTCGGAGAATTTATAAACTTCCACAATCTTATTCAATGGATCAACTATCCAGTATTCTCGGACTCCTGACAATCGGTAGCGTCTTAATTTGACTCGTTTGTCTTTTAACGCTGTTGATGGACTCAAGACCTCCACTACAAGGTCGGGAACACCGACACAGCCTTTTTGGTGTATCTTCGATTGATCACATATCACAGTTATATCAGGTTCAACATAATTGTCATTTTCATCATCCAACCATACCCCAAAAGGTGCAGGAAAGGCCTTGCACCGTTTACCCTTTAGATAAGTATAAAACTCACCATATAAATTTCCGACAATAGCTTGGTGTTGGGATGAGGGAGGTGGTGTCATATCGTAAATTACACTATCAATACGTTCCCAACGTTCAAACTCGAATTCCAATGGTTTTTCTTCCAAATAAAACACCCCCTTTGTAAAATTATACCATGGTTCAATTGGTTTTAAAAGGCGAATGAGAATCATTATAAGAGCAACAATAAAGACATTGATAATGAAATAGGGCTCTATGTACTTTTGAGGCATTTATCTAATTACAGAGAAAAAGCGCTTTGGTTAAGGGAATATGAGTTTGGATTACAGCAAAACGTGCAACAAAGGAAAGCCCTTGTTGAAACGTACAAATGTATCAAGGAAACAGGAGATTTTCCACAGTACTGACAGAGAAAAGTTCAGTGTATTTGCAAATATGATCGTGAATGTAATCGATGTGGAGGTACAATTTCGTGAGAAACGTGAGATCACCATATATTAGCCTTTCCGATAGCGTCCGCTGCAGAAAGGAATATTTCGGTGGAATACTTTTCAATACTAGGACAGGAACTATGATGGATGTTGACAGGGGAGCCTATTTGTTAATTTTACTTATCCAAACCATGGGCGTAGTAGATGTTAATGATCTCGATAGGATTTGGTTTATCGTATATAATAAACACATTAATCGAAGAGTGGTTATTAGGATAATAGAAAAGTTACTTGAGTTTAAAATGTTGGTAGTTATGCCAAATGGCCGACTCAATAACGATTACGATGTGAGTTCTAACCTCTTGGATCAGACCAGAATCGCTGGATCTGATCTCCAGTTTATTAGCGCACCGGAAACTATCCATTGGGCAGTTACCTATAAATGTGAATTGGATTGTCCGGATTGCTATGTACGACGACATCGTGAGGATTTTACGACTGAACTTAATACAATAGAGGCCTTGACGATCATCGATAAGATAGCTGACGCCAGGGTTTTCCAATTGGCTATCGGCGGTGGGGAGCCCTTGTTGAGAGAAGATATTCTAAGCATTGTTGCTAGGGCTCATGAAAGGAAACTAGTAGTTCATGTTACAACAGGCAGGTATCAGCATGAACCTGCTGCTCTTAGAGAACTAGCAAAATATATTAAGAGCTTGCAGATCGGAATTAAGCAAGAGGAATTGCTGGCGCAGCCGGAAAACGAAAAGGAAAAGCTAATCCAGCTCATTGCTATGACCAGTGAGCTCGGCCTTGATATTGGAGCTAATCTGATGTTATCTAACTCTACGCTTAGCGAATTTGAGCACATCATTGATTTGCTAGCAGCTGTAGGATTTAAGAGGTTAACCCTGCTGCGATATAAACCACCTGGAGACATTCAGCGTTGGCTTAAGGAAAAACCTGATGAGTACACTCTTTTGGAATTTGAACGGAAGTTTTCTAAAACTGTGGATACCTATCCAGATATCCAATTCAGGGTGGACTGCGGGTTGGCGTTTCTGGAAAGAAAACTGTCACCTCAAACAGCGGAGGCTCATGGGATCAGGGGATGTACTGCTGCGAATAGGATCTTGTCAATAGCACCAAATGGCTCAATTTATGCTTGTTCCCAATTAGTTGGACAAGGCTTCTCTGCAGGTAATATATTGGAGGATGACTTAAAACACGTCTGGATGAACAGTGAAGTTTTAAAAAAATATAGGAGTTTTCGTACCAAAAAGCCTTTCAAATATAGCGACTGTGGTCAATGTACTGCTAAAATCCATTGCGGAGGGTGCAGGGTATTTGCCGATGATGCCTTAGGGGCCGATTCGGGTTGTCCTGAGCCTGTCCTATCACCCGCGAAGCTGAAAAAATATGGTAAGGAAGATCTTTATGATACAATTTTAGATATTCAGGAAAGCATCGGTTTTACAAATGCTGGCTTTCCTTATGCGTCCTTTGAGCAAATCCAGGGCTGGTTGGAGGAAGAATTTTATCCTAAATGGTTGCTTAGAAAAGAAATAAGGGGACAACAGTTATGAAAATTATCAGTGTAAAAAAGGGTTTCACCTCAGACCACAGTTCTACTTCCTATGAATTTCTGGCAGTGGATAAAGTGCTGAGCAAAAAGGACCGGCAAGCGGTTGCATCATTGTCCAGTCGAGCCAATCCGACTGCCAGAGAAGTAAGCTTTATTTATCACGCAGACGGCTATGATATTCCAGGCGGCTGGGAGGCGCTAATGGAAAAGTATTATGATGTTATGTACAGCGAGTCTTATGATTGGTGGACGTTCGCTATCGCCTTCAATTCTTCAAAGGGGCAGGTAGCTGAGTTAAAGAAGTATGAATTTGACGGTGAGGACGATTGTGGCATCAATGTACACGAACAGGATGGTCGGACAATTATTGAGATTAATTGCCGCTTAGATTCGTACTATATCGATGATCCGTATGACAAATATGACGACTATGACGATGATGACGACTGTGAAGAAGATGAGGGGGAAACAGAGAGTTTATTTGTCGCTGAAAATGAATTGCTTAACCTGTTAGTCAAAATAAGGGAACAATTAATGCAAGGTGATTACCGGGCTTTATATGCAGTATGGGAAAGATATGGTTACTTAACTGATGAAGATGAAGAAAATGACGACGATGACGATGACGATGACGAAAAAGACGAATATGAAAGTATTATCCCACCCAAGCCACCTGAAAGATCTCAAGGAAAAAGCATCATAGAGCAATTCTCAAATATGCTCGAATGACAGTTGATACATAATAACCATTAGCTGATATATTTTGATCTCAATGGTTGAGGCGATGTATCTCATGATTGCATTCGCAACACTCGTTGTTTTGATCATAAAGAAGAAATAACCGCCCCTAGCAAGGACTGCGGTTATTTCTTATAACTTCAATTCGGGCTAACCGTTCGGTTAGACAATCTGCTGGGCTGGCGTGCTTGCAACACGTCAGTCCTTTTCTTATATTATACCCATAGATTGTAAAATATACAACCAGCTTGTCTTTAACTGGATACTTGAACACATACTGAAAAAAGATAAACTTATTACTGCTTAAACCTTTGGGGATACAACAAATGAGAATCAATGAATATTGGCTTAGTGCTATTGTTAAGTAAAGGAAAGGATAACTTTGGGAGAGTTAGAAAAACATGCTCGACTATTTAATCTGATTGCTCCTGTTTACAATAAATTCTTTCACTGGCATGCTCAGGGCCGCCAGAATGTCCACCCAGGGGAAGTCCATTGAGTTTGAGCAGGGGGCTCTCGTTACATTGCTGGGAGTTAATGTTTAGGATTTAATTAGGAAAATAATTCATATATCTTTTTTATAAGTTCTACAAAGATATAAGAAAGGAGATTTTTTATGTCGAAAAACTATGAATCTGAGTTTAAAACCATTGCTGCCTTAATGTTAAAAAGGCTTCCGCCACCGCCTCCTGTAAGCGACGTCAATACTAAGTACAATCTCTTTTAGGCGGGGAAGGATTGCCTTGCTTATACCATAACACAGGCCTCCTCCTTGGCCGAAAGGGCTAAAAATGGAGGAGCTTACGAATGATAACTATGCTTCGGGACAAAACCCTTTGGGGATTAATCCTTGCTGTGCTGTTCATGATGGTCGGAGTAGGAATGATAGTTGTGATATTGCCACAACGAATCGTGTCTTTGGATGGAAACTCGCATTCAGTGGGATATCTGGCTTCGGCTTTCGCCTTTTCCTATATACTATTCCAAGTTCCTATCGGCAGTTTGTCGGATAAATTAGGTTTCAGGCCGTTTCTAATCATTGGATATTTGCTGTGTTTTTTGGCCGGATTGGTGTTTTTCTTTGCAACAAGTTCAGGCTTGATATTTTTCGCCCGGTTTATGCAAGGGGTCGGCGAAGCGCCGGTTTGGGCGCTAGCCCCAGCATTGCTGTCAGTAAAATTTCCAATGGCAGTGGCTATCGGATTATTCTTCTCATTATTCTATGTGGCGATAAGCCTTTCACAAGTTATTACCGGCTCATTATCGGACAGATTTGGCTGGAATACATTTATGATCATAGGACTTCTTGTCGCCGCTGTTGGGATAATTATTACTCCATTCTTAAGTAGCCTGCTAATCTTCTTGCCACTAACGGTCGCGAGTTTGGGAATGGGCGTTTTCTATCTTGCATCAATGGGCTTCTTGAATGAAATCGTGCCCAACTCTTTAAAGGGTACTATTTCGGGGGCATATTATCTCTTTTGGGGTGTCGGGATGTTTTTCGGTCCCCCAATAATAACTAAAATTGCGTCATACGTCAGTTTTCAGGCATCAATGACAGGTTATTCGTTTCTTATGCTGCTAGTAGCATCTGGAATGGTGAAGCTCTTAGGTTGGAATAGAGCCGAGATTAAAGCGGAAATTTTAAACTAAAAGAATCGCAAATTTTTCAAACATTTGAACCAATCAAGACTAAATTAGTACATTATTTTTTTACTGTTTGGCGTTTGGAGCTTGTGAGAAAAGAGTACTTTGCGAGACGCAAGGCAGTTTTAGATGAGATGGCGGCCGTCAGAGAAGCAGAACTCCGGTATTCCATCAATGAAGAGCTATTTCATTGGCAGAAAGACAGTGAAGAGGACGTTTTGTTGGGAACTGTATGACCAACAAAAACGTCCTCTCTTGTCCTTATCCGACTTATTTTCTTTCACTGCATCAAATCCAAACATATGGAATAATTCAAGATATAAGTGAAATGACAGGCGGTAGGGTCGTATTAGGCCCCGGGACCTTGTATGGCGCGATTAACTCTATGCTTACAAAAGGTTGGATAAGTTTATACAGTGAGGATAAAGAATCCAGAAAGAAAAAAGAATATTTGCTCACAGAAATAGGCAGGGAAATATTTGTGAAGGAAGTTAAAAGGTTAAATGAACTTGTAGAGAATAGGAAAAAGATGGATGAAGAAACGGAGATGAAAAAAGTAGGATTTATTAGTATCCAAACTGGAATATATAATCCTAATCCCGGCTAAATCGGTGATGTCTTCTAGTTTTGTGTATTTATCATCTTCCCGATTTACCTTTCTCTTTAAGCTTTCTCGGCTTTTTAACCGGGAAGTGATTGAGTGAACGTTAATGTCCTTAAGCTGAAGTATTCCTTTTAACAAGTTTTCGGTGACATTTGCAAAATCGGAATATACTGGATAAACTTGATCGAATTTAGCAATGATGTCGGCTGAATTTTGATTGGTCATCTTAAATTTCCCTTCGGCTTCTTTAGTTTCTTTTTGTTATTATGTTATCACATTTATTTTGCCATATAAAAGTCTGATGATTCTTGTGGACCTTCTTCTGAAAAATTTACCTTTTCAGTGGACGGTCATTGATGATAAGATTAGATAAGACACGATTTAACCCTAAGTCGTGTCTATTTTAACCAGAAAAAATTCTTAGGAGAGACTGACGAAGTACATGAAAAAAATAAGTGAAATTTTTAGTGATTATGAAGCAGAGGGGAACCTCAATACTGCTATTGTACAAGCAGTGGTCTTAACTAAAAGTACGAAAACCCTGGAGATGAAAATCAGCTCTGATCAATATATTGAACTAAGAGAAATTGAATCCCTAAATCAGTTTATCAGGGAACGATTAGCCTTAGACGATTCAATCATCACAGTAGTTTACAGTGAGGGAACTCATAGAAAGCCCTTAGAAGAGGAACTCAAAACTATTTTGTCACTGATGGCCGATAAGCATCCGGTCTTAAATGGAGTGCTCAAAACTTGTGACTATGAAATAGCACAAAATCATTCGATCAAATTTACGTTTAAAACGGCAGTTTCCTACTTATTAAAAGCGAGGGGTTACGATAAAAAAATCCAAGAGACCATAAAAGACCTCTACGATGCCACCTATCAAATCAATTTTGTGGATAATGTAAGCAGTGAAGAATTAATGAGACTGCAAGAAGATGCACAAGAAATGGAAATTCTGCTTCTGCAAAAGGAAGCGGCTGCCACACCAAGCCATTATGCCTCTGAATTACCTAAGGAAGCTGGGCCAATAAAGCCGGAAATTAAAGGAGAAAAGGACGGCAAAAAAGGCGATCCTTCCTTGATCTTAGGCAGAAACGCGACTATCAAGGACAAGGTCATTAAAATTACGGACATTACACCGGATGAGGGCAGGATAGCTATCCAGGGTGAACTATCCAATATCGAAGCCAAGGAATTAAGAAGCGGAAAAACCTTAATTTCCTTTGATTTATATGACGGCACGAGTTCCATGACCTGTAAGGCCTTCCTCAAGCCCGGTGAAGATGGTGAGATAGTAGCCAGGCTGAAAAAGGCTAAGGGGGTCAAGCTGGCCGGAAATGCCGGCTTTAGCCAGTTTTCCGGGGAAATTGAGCTTATTGCCAATACCATTGTAGAAACACCAGGCAGGAAGAAGGCTCAACGTCTGGACAGGGCAGAGGAGAAGCGGGTCGAGCTGCATATGCATACCCAGATGAGTCAGATGGATGCCATGACCAGTGCCACGGATCTGATTAAAAGAGCTATGAGCTGGGGTATGAAATCCATTGCCATTACGGATCATGGCGTAGTGCAGTCTTTTCCTGAGGCCCATAAGCTCTTAGGACGAGATAATCCGAACATGAAGGTTATCTATGGTGTGGAAGCCTATTTGGCACCGGATAAAAAGCCATCGGTAACCAACGCCAAGGGCCAGAGTATTGATACTGCCTATTGCGTGTTGGACTTGGAAACCACCGGCTTCTCAGCTGTAACGGAAAAAATCACAGAAATAGGAATTATGAAACTCAAAGATGGCAAGGTTATCGACCAGTTCAGCTGCTTTGTTAATCCTGAAAAGCCGATTCCAGCAAGGGTGGTAGAGGTTACCAACATCACTGATGATATGGTAAACGATGCAGAAACCATAGAACAGGTCTTTCCTAAACTGCTGGAATTTATAGAGGGAAGCGTTTTGGTGGCCCATAATGCTGAATTTGATCTGGGTTTCTTAAAGCATAATGCTAAGGCCTTAGGCTGTGACTTTGATTACACCTATTTGGATACCTTGTCCTTGGCCAAGGAGCTCTTTCCGGATTACAAAACCTATAAATTAGGCAGAATCGCCAAGAACTTGGGCTTTAAGGTGGAGGTAGCTCACAGGGCCTTAGATGATGTGGATACCACGGTCAAAGTTTTTAAGGTTATGCTTGAAAAGCTTAAGCAACGGGGAGCAGAAACCCTTGAGGATATCGATCTCTTTGGCTCCGATGAAGACGCAAAGAAGGCTGAGTATAAGAAGCTTAAAACCTATCATGCCATCATCTTAGCCAAGGACTATGTGGGATTAAAGAATTTATATAAGCTGGTTTCCTATTCCCACTTAGATTATTTTTATAAAAAACCACGGATCTTAAAGAGCCTTTATGAAAAGTACTCTGAAGGTTTAATCCTGGGCAGTGCCTGCAGTGAAGGTGAGCTTTACCAGGCCATCTTACTGGGAAAATCCGCTGAGGAAATTAAAGCCATTGCCGAGGGCTACGATTATTTAGAAATCCAGCCTCTCGGGAACAACGATTATCTGGTCAGAACAGAGCAGGTGCCCGACAAAGACTATTTAAAGGAAATCAACCGCAAAATTGTGGCTCTGGGTAAAAAATTAAACAAGCCTGTCGTCGCCACCGGGGATGTTCACTTCCTGGATCCGGAAGATGAAATCTACAGGCGAATCCTGGAAGCTGGTCAAGGCTTTAAGGATGCCGATAATCAGGCCCCCTTATATTTAAAAACCACCGAGGAGATGCTGGAGGAGTTTTCCTATTTAGGAGCGGCAAAGGCTTATGAGGTGGTGGTAACCAACACCAATCTGGTGGCCGATATGTGCCAGCCGATCAGTCCTATTTCAGCGGAGAAGTGCGCGCCTCATATTGAAGGCTGCGAGCAGACGATTAAGGATATTACCTATGAGAAGGCCCATGCCCTCTATGGAGACCCCTTGCCGGAAATTGTTCAGCAAAGGCTGGATAGAGAGCTGGATTCCATCATCAAAAATGGCTTCTCTGTCATGTATATCATTGCTCAAAAGCTGGTCTGGAAATCCAATGAGGATGGCTATCTGGTCGGCTCTCGAGGATCGGTGGGTTCCTCGGTTGTGGCCTATATGACTGGTATTACGGAAGTCAATGCCCTGCAGGCCCATTACCGGTGTCCCAGCTGCCAGTATTCTGACTTCTCTGATTATGGGGTTAAAATCGGCTTTGACTTGCCGGATAAGGTGTGTCCGGTTTGCGGAGAAAAGCTGGCCAAGGATGGCATCGATATCCCCTTCGAGACCTTCTTAGGCTTCAATGGGGATAAAGAGCCGGATATTGACTTGAATTTCTCAGGAGAATATCAGGCCAAGGCCCATAAATATACAGAGGTCATCTTTGGCAAGGGTACAACCTTTAAGGCCGGAACCATCGGGACTATCGCCGAAAAAACAGCCTTCGGCTACGTGAAAAAGTATTATGAGGAAAAAAGCCGTACCGTAAACAAGGCAGAAACTCTGAGAGTCTCCAAAGGCTGCACCGGGATCAAAAGAACCTCAGGGCAGCACCCGGGAGGAATCATCGTTGTGCCGAAGGGACGAGAAATCTTTGAATTTTGCCCCGTCCAGCATCCTGCCGATGACTCCAATTCGGAGATCATAACCACCCATTTCGATTATCACTCCATTGATTCGAACCTCTTAAAGCTGGATATCCTGGGTCATGACGACCCGACGGTCATCCGAATGCTTCAGGATATCACCGGAGTGGATCCTCTAACGATACCCATGGATGATCAGGAGACCATGTCGATCTTCTCCTCCACGGAAGCCTTAGAGGTAACCCCGGAGCAGATCAATTCTAAGGTCGGAACCTTTGGAATTCCTGAGTTTGGCACGAAGTTTGTCAGAGGAATGCTTCTAGATACAAGGCCCAAAGCCTTCACAGATTTAATCTGCATATCCGGACTTTCTCATGGTACGGATGTGTGGCTGGGAAATGCCAAGGACTTAATTGATGCGGGAACCGTGACTCTAAGTGAAGCCGTGTGTACCCGGGATGATATTATGACGTATTTGATAAGTAAGGGCCTGCCGCCCGATACGGCGTTTAAGATCATGGAGCTGGTGCGCAAAGGAAAGGCTTTATCGAACCCTGAAAAATGGGCCGAATATGAAGCTTTGATGAGGGAGCATAAGGTACCGGAATGGTATATCGATTCCTGCCGTAAAATAAAATACATGTTTCCTAAAGCCCATGCTGCAGCCTATGTCATGATGGCCTTCCGCATAGCCTGGTTTAAGGTGCACATACCCCAGGCTTATTACGCAGCCTACTTTACCATTCGAGCAAAGGCCTTTGAGGCTGAATTTATGATCTTCGGCAAAGAAAAGGTTAAGGCCAAAATGAAGGAAATTGAGGAGCTGGGTAACCAAGCTACCCCTAAGGATAAGGATATGTACGATGACTTGGAATTGGTTTTGGAAATGTATGAAAGGGGCTTTAAATTCCTGCCCATTGATTTATACAAATCCCATGCCACAAGATTTCTGCTCGAGGAGGAGGGCTTAAGGCCGCCCATCAACAGTATATCCGGCATGGGCACGGTGGCAGCCGAAGGTCTATATAACGCGGCCCAAGAAAAGCCCTTCAACTCCATAGAGGATGTCAAGAAACGGGCTAAAATCGGGAATGCTACCATCGATTCACTTCGGAAATTTGGCTGCTTCAAAGGAATTCCGGAAAGTGATCAGATGAGTCTTTTTGATGTGATTTAGATTCACGAAATTATACCCATCTTTGATTACATTGGGAGGCATGGTAGTCAGCTTTTATTTATTGTCACTTGCTATTAAGTCACTCCCAATTGGCACAGCATATGCTATTTGGACAGGAATTGGTGCTTTAGGTGTAGTGTTGATTGGTATTTTCCTTTTCAATGAGCCCGCTAATATCTTGCGAATTTTATTTCTATGCTTGATACTGGTGGGTATTATAGGGTTAAAACTTACTTCTGTATAGTTTCTCTCCGATCCGCACACAGCAGAAGAGCAATCCAGTTCCCCTAAAGCATAGTGGGATGAAAGTTAGTCAATGAAAGCGAGGAAATAATAATGTTTAGAAAAATGAGAAGAGGTAAGCAATTATTATCAATGGAAGACACCGTAGCTGTAATGGACAGATGCACAAATGGTGTCCTGGCGTGCTTAGGTGATGAAGATTATCCTTACGCAGTTCCACTTAGCTATGTCTATTTGAATGACAAAATCTATTTTCATTCAGCAAAAGCCGGACATAAAATCGATGCATTGACGAAGAACCCAAAGGTATCTTTTTCAGTAATAGATGAAGATACCATAGTAAGTGAAAAATTTACTTCTTATTTTCGCAGCGTTATTGCTTTTGGTAAAGCTAGAATTGTAGAAGGTGATGAAAGGCTGGAAGCTTTTGAGGCTTTAGTTGAAAAGTATTCAGCAGATCAACCTGAAGAAGCCAAGCATAAGGAAATATCCGGATGTACGCAATCTTATATGGTTGCAATTGACGTCGAGCACATAACTGGCAAGGAAGCCCTTGAATACGTCAACGCTAAAAGTGATTAAAGATGTGAAAACAACAAGCCGCCGTTCACTGGTATGCTTCCATAAAGGTAGACAGGTTAAATAATTCCAACCTACTACGGAAAATTGGGAGCATATCACAGTGCCAGGCGGCTTGTAATGTTTAAGTGGCTATTTAATGGAAATTAGAACTTAATTATTTTAGGTTCACCTGTAAAGGTAGCTATCGTAGCTACTGCATCCTGCAAATACAATACCTGGGTGTTAGGATCTGTTGCAGAGTACCGAGACTGAAGTGTAGGATAGCTTTCAAGCATACTCTCCTTTACTTCAACACGGTCATCCTCTACTGCAACGGCCTGGATACGAATCCATTCTTGGCCATTAAATGCGCAAATTTCAATTTTGGGATTTGCTGTCATTTGTTTTGAAACGTCCTTTACCTTACCAGTCTGAATATAAAGCTTACCCTCAAAAATGTTGACAGTTCCAAAGGGACGAACTCGTGGCTGATCTCCATCGACGGTTGCTAAGTAATAAGTCTGGCACTTCTTTAAGAAATCAAAAACTTCTTGCATTAAAGAAATCTCCTTTCAATTTATACAATAAATTTACAATAAAAGTCTTGAAATAACAAGTACGATTATTTATGATACATAGTATCTAATTAGATACTGTCGGGAGGAGATTATGGAATTGGAGAAAGATTTATTTGGGATATGCCCTTATACAACTGCACAGAAGGTTCTTTCTGGTAAATGGTCGGTCTATATTAAACGTCTGCGCGAAAAGATCGAGGATGATAGTCAAAACCCATCAATTATTAAAACAGTTCGTGGAATCGGATACAAAGGGGGCAGCTAAGTTGTTGCGAAATAAAGAAATCAAGCTATATATCACACTTTTGACGGCAGTTGTAATAGTAGGTTTTGTTGCCTGCTATTTTTTTAATCCCGTCTCAGGGATCATTGCTTTATTAGCGTTGCTTTTAATGGGTGCAGTATCCTTCATGTTTACGAGATGGAGATATCAGCAAATAGAAAAGCTAACGGAATATCTAAAGCGAATTGCAGGTGGCGAATACTCCCTTGATATTAGAGATAATGATGAAGGCGAGCTTAGCATCCTTAAAAGTGAACTATATAAAGTAACCGTAACCCTCTCTGAGCAAGCAAGCCTCTTGAAAAAAGACAAGCGTTATCTAGCAGATTCAATCTCGGATATTTCACATCAGCTTAAAACGCCTATTACCTCAATGTCTGTTATGACAGACCTGATCAGTGATGAAAACCTATCCCTGGATAAGCGTGTGGAATTTACCCAAAATATTCGTTCACAGCTTGAAAGACTTCAATGGCTTGTGGCATCACTACTCAAGCTGTCGAAGATTGATGCAGGTACAATTAAGTTTAAGAAAGAGCCTGTAAATGTGCAAGACCTTATCACACGATCCATTGAACATCTACTAATCCCCATGCTACTTAGCCCATTCAGAATTGTGACGAGCATAGCTAGGGAATTGCAAAAAGGCCGCCTCGTTTTATGAGGCGGCAGTGAGTCGTGAGAATAGTCAGGGACAAGTTTATCTTTTCGGTCTGGAAGATTATGCTATAATTGTAGTAACAGGTTGTCGAGGGACGGTTAGCCACACCCTTTTAGAAAGGGGGTGGTATGATGATCTCAATGGTTGAGGCAATGTATCTCATGATTGCATTTGCAACACTTATTGTTTTGATCATAAAGAAGAAATAACCGCCCTCTAGCAAGGATCGCGGTTATTTCTTATAACTTATAATCCGGGCTAACCGTTTGGTTAGACAACCTGCTGGACTGGTGTGCTTGTAACACGTCAGTCCTTTTCTAATATTATACCCATAGATTGTAAAATATGCAACTAGCTCACGAGCTGTCAGTTGTTGTTCCATCAGCTCAATAAGAAACTTAGACCCCGCAAGCGATTGTGGGTTTTTTAGTTTTCTATGTCATTTGATTCGGTTGGACTTCATAGAGACCCTGTAAGATGGGGCAAAGGCAGCCAAATTTGTTGTTTTAATAACTGGCAAATGGTCAATAATTATTCTCTACCATCTTTGCAGCGATGGACAGCGCTCATGAGCACAACTTTACCTTTAATGAGGCCATTTCCTTGATGGTGATGTGCGATACTCAAGAAGAAATCGACTAATATTGGGATAAGTTATCTGCAGTCCCTGAAGCAGAACAATGTGGTTGGTTGAAGGACAAATACGGCTTTTCATGGCAGATTGTTCCCACGGTCATGAATGAGATGATGCAGACTAAGAATGCTGCAAAATTAGCCCAAGTAACGGATGTACTCCTCTGGGAGTGCTTACATCTGGAAAGGAAAATTAACATGAATATGATATCTCAGCCCTTAGCTGGTTTCTTGATGA
>DOPS01000213.1:0-17440 GCA_003512645.1 Desulfosporosinus sp. | reverse complement strand
GGCTCTAAAGAAGAAACTGGAAGAACTTGCCAAAGAACAGAATCGTTCCTTAAACAATTTAATCGTTACCATCCTTGAGAACTCTACTAAGAAATAGTAGGGTTCTATATAGTTTCATAAGAATTTCTTAATTGTTGTTTACCCCCCTCTTAATCGAAGCTCGACATACGAAGATCGTGGTTCGATTTTAGATTAGGGATTGTTTTCCTCCCTACTTATGTTGTACTCTTTCGAACCTCGGACCTTAAACATCGGACTTCGCACCTCGAATAATAGCTATCCTCTAAGATTTTTGAACTTCAAACTTCGCGCCTTGCCTTATTAGCTGTATTCGCTCTGACATCGGACCTTAAACTTCGTGCCTCGAACCACGCTATTTGATTCCCTCAGCATAGGCTTCATGGATAGCATCGAGAACTTTGCGTGGTTTAGCAGCATCCCCAATGATACTCAACGACTCGATCTTCCCTTGCAGAGCTGTGTACAGTTCATTTTGGGAACAGGAACCTACTGCTAAGATAACGGTATCTGCCGGTATGACCCTTTGTTCTCCAGCGTTTTCCACGAGTACACCGTCCGCCCGAATTTCAAGGACTTTGTTATCTTCGAGACAGTTAACCCTGTAACGTTTCAAATCTGCCAACATGGACCAGCGGGTACTGGGCCCGATGTCTCGTCCGATTCCTTTGCCCATCTCTAAAACAGTAATTTTTTTGCTTCCCTGAGTTGCCAAACGATAGATTTCTTGGTCTGTTTCAGCCTGCTGCAAGAGAAGGAATCGCAAAGTTTGATTATCTATAGTACCTGATTCCGCTAGCAAGAGTGCGGTATCAACTCCGACAGCTCCCCCACCAACAATTATGACATTTTGACCGGTTATTTGGCGACCTAACAAAACATCCCAAGCCTGCAAAACCTGGGTTCCTGGTTCGATTTTGATAAGCGGAGTAATGGGGCGAGCACCCGTTGCAATTACAACCCTAGTAAATTCTCCGTTCTGGACGGCGGATAGAATCTTTTCAGGGGTCGCCTTAACGTTATACTGAATAATCACCCCTAAATCTTGGCAGATATTTGCTAAGTAGGTTCCAAAATATAAGAAATCTTGACGACCAGGAGGGGCTGCAGCTAATGCTAATTGTCCACCTGTCTTATCACTTTCTTCCCAAATCGTGACCTTATGTCCTTTTAGCGTCGCAACACGTGCAAACTCCAATCCGGCAGCACCTGCCCCAATCACAAGAATCTGTTGATTTTGAGCTGGTGGATTTTTTAACGCTAATTCTGCCAATTCAGCTTCTCGGCCTGCCTCAGCATTGACCAAACAACTTACGGGTTTAAGTTGAAAAACATAGTCTAAACAGCCTTGATTACATCCGATACAGGGGCGAATTCTATCCGAAGCTCCACTCATGGCTTTTTTGGGTAGCTCTGGGTCTGCAAGCAGGGGTCGGGCCATGCCAATAAAGTCTGCTTTACCTTCCTGCAGAATTTCCTCTGCCAATTCAGGAGTGTTAATCCGGTTACAGGCGAAGACAGGAATTGAGACCGCTTGTTTAATACCCTGAGCTAGGTAGGCATAAGCTCCAGGAGGAACATTCATGGTAAGCTGAGGGACTTGGGTTTCATGCCAACCGCCTGTCACATTGAGAGCGTTTACGCCCTTTTTCTCAAGCGCTTGACAAAAAGCTCGTGATTCAGTATTTGTGTGACTGCCAGGCACAAAATCATTCCCCGCAACTCGAACTATGATAGGGAAATCAGGTCCAACTGCGGCACGTACTGCCTCTACCACTTCAAGCCCGAAAGTCATGCGGGCCTGGAGGTCTCCACCATAACGATCGGAGCGTTGATTGGTGACCGGGGAAAGAAATTGGGAAATCAGATATCCCGCACTGGCAAGAATCTCAACCCCATCAAACCCTGATGCTTGTGCTCTTTTAGCAGCCTTAGCGAAGGAATCTATCACTTGGTTAATTTTTTCCTGCGTAAGCTCTTCCGGAGTTTGCCTTGTCAACCTGGAAGAAATTGGGGAGGGAGCTACCGAAGGCTGGCCGGTAAGAACAGAGTGAGCGTACCTGCCGGCTTGATAAAGCTGAGGCACGATTTTCGCACCTTCGGCGTGAACAGCCTCCACTAAACGTCTCAGACCGGGAATGAAGTAATCGTCATCTAGTTGAGTCATCCCAGGGCCGTTTCCAATCCGGTCAATACCACACCCGCCAAATACAATAAGGCCGACCCCACCACGGGCTCGGGCACGATAAAACTCAATCAGTTTGTCATTTACTTCACCTTGAGGGCTATATCCTAAATGCATAGGCGTCATCACCAGACGATTGCGAAGTTGGAGTGTACCTATTTTTGCAGGAGAAAAAAGCATAGACATTATCACAAACCTCCTAATTAGTAGTTTCTTAATACCAAAAAGCAGTCCAGTGAACTCGTTCAACTAAAGATCAACTTTAGTTCTCGATCATACTTGATATGTAAAATGTAAATATGTAGATATATCGGAATATTCGAACAGTAATAAATGAAAAAAATTAATCCAAGGACAGTTTTTCGAGAACTTTTTCAAAAGTAGCAAATTCTTCCTCAGTAAATCGTTCTTTAATTTCTTGATTCAACGTTTCAGCCAGACAGGTAATTTCCAAGATATTTTGTTTAGCCTTATCCTTAAGAAAGACTAAAAGTGAGCGTCTATCTTCTGGGTCGTCCCTCCTTTCTACTAAATCCTGGCGTTCCAGACGATCCAAGATGGAGGTAAGGGTAGATCCATCCATTTCTAAACTTTTGGCTAAGTCCTTGAATTTAACCCCATCTTTTTCCCACACCACACTCATTACATAGAATTGTGCCGGAGTAATTCCGTAATGAGAAAAACTACTCTCGTAATACCGATTGACCTTTCTCATGACTCGACTAAGTTTGTAACAGACATACTTCGAAGGGCTACAGCTAAGATTGGTCTCGTCCATGATCACACCTCGTATACTCTTTGTTGGTACACCATTATTGGTGTAGACATTAATGGTGTACCAACAATCATGAATCAAGTATAGCGCAGAATAAATTTAAAGGCAATAGGATTTTCCATGATTTACCCATTTAGCCTACTTCGATTCCCAAATTTGCACCCTTAAACTGACTGTTATACAGGTCTGCATAGAAACCATTCTGGGCAAGAAGTTGGTTATGATTACCCATCTCCACAATACTACCTTGATTCATAACCAAAATTAAGTCTGCCTCTCTAATCGTGGAAAGTCGATGGGCGATGACAAAGCTTGTTCTACCTCTCATCAATTCAGTCATCGCTTTTTGGATAAACACTTCCGTTCTTGAGTCAACGCTACTGGTAGCCTCGTCAAGAATTAAGATGGCAGGATCGGCTAGGATGGCACGAGCGATGGTCAGAAGTTGTTTTTGACCTTGAGAAATATTTGAAGCTTCCTCATTCAATAATGTTTGATAGCCATCCGGCAGTGTCTTAATAAAATGATCAGCATGAGCAGCTTTTGTCGCTCGCATAACCTCTTCTGACCTAGCCCCTTCACGACCGTAAGCGATATTTTCCATCACAGTTCCATTAAAGAGCCAAGTATCTTGAAGTACCATGCCGAACATACTGCGTAGGGCACCACGTTTAATCTCTCGAATATCCACTCCATCAATCGTGATTTTTCCAGCACTTATTTCATAGAAACGCATTAATAGATTGACAAGTGTGGTTTTACCAGCACCCGTTGGCCCTACAATAGCAAGGGTGTTTCCTTGTTTAACGTCAATACTCATGCCTTTAATCAAAGGTTCTTCTTCTTTATAGCTGAAATCTACGTTTTCAAATCTAACATTGCCCTTAGGAAAGGCTATTACTTTCGCATCAAAATCATCTGATACTTCTTCACTCTCATCTAAAAGTTCAAAGACACGTTCAGCTGAAGCAATTGTCGATTGAATAATATTCGCGATATTAGCCGTCTGAACAATCGGCATCGTAAATTGCCTCGAATATTGTATAAAAGCTAGTATATCTCCTATAGTTATTGTGCCTCTTGTGGCAAAAACACCACCAACGACACAGATAATTACATAACCAAGATTACTGACCAATCTCATTAAAGGCATTATTATACCTGAAATAAACTGAGCTTTATAGCCTGCCGTATAGAGTTGATCATTGATTGAATTAAAGGTTTTGATTGATTCCTCTTCACGCCCAAAGGCCTTAACAAGTTTGTGACCAGCAAACATTTCTTCAACATGCCCATTAAGGTCTCCAAGGGATTTTTGTTGATTGGCAAAGTGTTTTTGAGAACGTTTGGCGATCATAATTGTTACAACCAAATAAAGGGGAAGAGTTAATATTACAATCAAGGTTAATAATGAGCTAATGGATAACATCATCACGACAACCCCTACAATCGTCACAATTGATGTAATGAGTTGAGTGAGACTTTGCTGAAGAGTGGTTGAAATATTATCAACATCATTTGTGACACGGCTCAAAATTTCGCCATGGGTCCTGGCATCATAAAACTTAAGCGGTAAGCGTGAAAGCTTCTCATCGACTTCCTTACGCATAGTATAAACAGTTTTTTGGGCTACACCAGCCATAATATATTGCTGCAGATAGCTAAAAGCGGCACTGATCAGATATAACCCGATCAGGATTAGGACGATCTGTCCTATATATTCGAAATCCAATTTTGGAACGGGCTTATGCATCTGTTGGGCGATCATTTTGGCACCGAAGCCCTCCGCGATTTTTGTGATCCCTTTACCCATAATCTTAGGGCCTAAAATACTAAAAATTGTGCTTAGAATTGCAAAAATAAATACGATCATGAATTTCGTTCTTTGCGGCTTTAAATAATTAAGCAGCCTGAAAAGTGTCTTTTTAAAGTTTTTAGCTTTTTCTACAGGTTTCCCCAGGGATCCCATAGGCCCCCCAGATCTCCCGCCAGGAAAACCCTTATCCGTTTTATCAATCTTACGTTCTTCACTCACCCGACTTCCTCCTCTGCAAGCTGTGAAGCTACAATCTCACGATAGACCATACAAGTTTTTAACAGTTCTTTATGGGTTCCAATTCCTGTAATTTGTCCGTCATCTAAAACGATGATTCGATCTGCATCTCTCACGGTTGAGACACTCTGAGCAACGATGAAAACCGTAGCCTTGGCGATTTCAGGTTTGAGCGCAGCTCGTAGCCTCGCATCCGTTTTAAAATCCAGTGCAGAGAAACTATCGTCAAAAAGATAGATTTTGGGTTTTCTCACCAGAGCCCGAGCAATGGAGAGACGTTGCTTTTGTCCGCCAGAAATATTAGTTCCTCCCTGAGCAATATTGTGATCAAAGCCAGCTTCCATGCCTAGGATAAATTCAGTAGCTTGTGCTACCTGTGCAGCATGTTTAATCTCTTCTAAAGTAGCCTCTTCTTTGCCGTATTTAATATTTTCTGCAATAGTCCCTGTAAAAAGAAAAGTTTTTTGAGGAACAAAACCTATCTTAGCTCGCAAATCTTGCTGCCTCATGTCTCGTACATCAATCCCATCCACTAAAACACTCCCATGTTCAACATCATAGAAACGCGTCAATAAATGAATTAAGGTAGATTTACCAGAGCCTGTCCCCCCAATAATAGCCGTCACCTCGCCTGCTTTGGCACTAAAACTAATATTACTAACGGCAGGTTGATCAGCACCTGGGTATCGGAAGGAAACATCTTTAAATTCTACTAGCCCTCTTTCACTGTTTACAGATCTTGGCTCTTGAGGATCCTTAATATCCAGATTTGTATCCAGTACTTCATTGATTCTGACTGCGGAAACCTGGGCACGTGGGATCATAATAAATAACATAACGAGCATTAATAATGAGAATAAGATTTGGGTCGCATATTGAATAAATGCCAGAAGTGAGCCCATCTGCATATCTCCTAAGTCTATTCTAATGGCACCAAACCAAACTAAGGCTACTGTTGTCAGATTCATAATCAACATCATCATTGGCATTAAGACAGCCATAATCACATTTATTTTTATGGCATTGTCCATAATGTCTTGGTTGGCATGATCAAACCGTACTTTTTCTTTGTCAATGCGATTGAAAGCACGTATAACTCGAATGCCGGTAAGATTTTCACGTAAAACCAGATTTAATCGATCAAGTTTTTCCTGCATAACTTTAAATAATGGCATTCCTCTAAACAACGTAATCCCAATAATTCCAAATAGTACAGGAATGACTACGACAAGCACCCAAGCTAATGATTTATCCTGTTGCAGTGCCATCACAATTCCACCGATACTCATTAAAGGCGCCGTGACCATCATACTAAGGATCAAAATGGATACTTGTTGAACCTGAGTTACATCATTAGTCGTTCTGGTAATAAGCGTGGCAGTTCCTAATTTGTCAAACTCCTGTAAGGAAAAACTTTCGACTTTGTTGAAGATTTTTTCTCGCACAATTTTCCCAAAACCGACTGCAGTTTTTGAGGATAGATAAGATGCAATAATTGCACAAACGGTTCCTCCTGCAGCAATGATTAACATGAGACCACCTATTTTTATAATATAAGGAACATCTTTATTTACGATCCCATAGTCAACAATATCTGCCATCAAGGTAGGAAGATATAGATCAGAAAGTACTTGGACAAATAGAAGCCCGATAACTACAGCAATGTGAGCAGTATACGGTTTCATGAAACGAAACAATTTTAGCATAAAGATCATCTCCCGTCCTTGTCCTTTTGAAGGTATTATTTATCAACATTTACTATCATCCTTGTCCCTTAAAAGCTTCTTGAGTGTACTCAAGCCTTCAAATATTATTTCTAGATCCTCAGGGGTTCCTTTATTCATAACATCTTTAATATTTAGCTGCAGATTTTTATGAAAGTGTTGATGCATCTCCTTAAAGTTTGGAGACATTTTTACATAAACAATCCTTCTGTCCTTTTCACTACGTTCCCGTTCCACCATTCCTTGCTTTTCTAGCCGATCCACAATTCCTGAGACAGTACTATTCGGTAAGCTCAGCTTACTACTTAGTTCGGTTATTTTGATCTTAGTTTCCTTACTTAATATTCTTAGCACCATTCCTTGTGGTGCAGTGATCCCTGAATCTTCAAAGACTTTACTCATGCTCTGTTTAAAAAGGATCATTACTTCCTGAAAAAGATTTGCGACTTTTGCACTTTCATTGATAGTTTCCATTTGTTGCTCCTTAATTAAAGTATTCCGTCTACGTTTATCAACTTTCAAGACTCCTACTTCTTGTAAGTAGGAATCTGAGTTCACATCCTTACGCATATATTTCGAAGCCGAATGTTTCGCTCACGAAGTATTTTACTCCTTTAGTATCAAATCGTCAATTTGAGATTTCTACTCCATCGAAGGAATTGTTAAATACCGGTAATTATTGATTAGCAATCTTAGATTATGACTCCTAGTAATCAACTATCCCAGACTAGCTTTCGCAATATATCTTCTAGATTTTCCCAAATATTTTTGGATGTTTTCAAATTACAAGAGCCTCCCACCACCTCTTTTGAAGTGTGTGAAAGGCTCCTGTTTTTGGATAGCGAACCACTTTCTTGAATTATCTCAGTTTCGGTTATGTTCCCTTTTGAAATTGTAATTACCTTACGATTCCACGATTCACAAAATCTTGTTTCAGGATCTCTAATCTCTTGGTTCCATCTAAACGTTTTTGTCTCATTTCCTCCTGAATCGCTTTTGTTTCCTCAATACCCTTTACGATGGTCTGCCAGGATTTTTCTAAAGTTTCTATACTCACCGAACTTCCTGAAGCTAGTTTAGCCACCATCTTTGATTGTAAAGCGGTATTCTCAGCATTACGAAGTAGCAGTTCATTTGTCTTTTCATCTAACGCGCTCATCGCTTTGGCCTGCACTGATTGACGCTTTAACATGATGGCCTGAACCAGGCATTGCTTAAAGATTGGCATGGTAATTACAAACGCAGAATTGATCTTGCGAACCAAGTTATAATTGCCATATTCAATGGCCTTGATGGTTGGCATACTTTGTACAGCAACATTTTCAGCAAGTTGTAAATCATAAATTCTTTGTTCCATAATATCTTGAACCTGCATTAAGTTATTGACGTTTTGTTGGTCAAGTCTGTCACCCGTCTGATTAGCCTTAGCCTGAGCAGCAGGGATGACATTATTCTTAAGTTCTGCAAGTACCACTTGACCAGCGTAAATATATTGCCCTAACTGCTCGTAATACTCTGTGTTTCTATCAAACATATCCGCTAAGTGTTTATTGGCAATATTAATTTCTGCTTCATATTGTTTCAGCGTCACAAATACTTTATCAACTTCATCACCCATTGAGTTATATTTTTTAAAGAGGGCATCCACTGAATTCTTTGCTTTAGAGAAAAGCTTCTCTAGAAAGCCTGGTGACTTTTCTTCGAAATCTTTGATATCAAACTTCTCCATGATCTTATTCAGTTGAAGCAATAGTTCGCCTGAATCCTCAACCTTTGTCGATTGCATTGAATGAAGGATGGCGTCTGAAAAACGAGCAACCTCTTCTGCAGAGTTCTTACCAAAGGTCATGATTGAGCTAACATCTTCAATATTAATTTGTCGTACAATACTGCGAACCTCAGGGCTTTCTTGGACTCTAACCATAACTTCATGTTTCTGTTTCTCTAGATCAAACTCTGGTACAGGTACCGGCATTAAGCTTTTATCCTCTGTTAACATGGTTGTAAAGCCTTGAATTTCCATTTCAAATCCCCTTTTCTTGAATATTTATGTGCTAGCGAAGGTTGAAAAATCGAGATAAAAGTCCAGGTTTAGGAGTTGATGGCGCTGAAATGCTACTTAAAGGTGGCAGAGCAAGGTCGTATTTCACTAAAGGAAGCTGATGAACATCCAAAAGAGTTGGCTTGATATGCTGTTCAATGTTTCTGTAGCTCGTTGGCGTAAAAATAACAACGTCGAGACCGATTAGGTTAAAATAGGCAAGTAAGATGCAGTCATTTTCATTGAAGGATTCCTTAACATGATCATAGAGTATCACTTTAGGTATCTCTTGAGGATAATCAAAACCTTGGATGAGCTTAATAAAGGATTCATCCATTGTTAAGATTGTCATGATGATGGTTAGCTTAAATTTCTCATCAACCGTTGTTAAAAACATTCCCGAGCTAATTAGTTCATTGATTTTAACCATCAGGAAATGTTGCAAAGGTTCTTTGAGATAACTCAACTTGTAATGCCGATCTTTCAGGACTTTGGACACATCTAAAAATCCGTCCTTATTCAGTAAATAGTTTGCTTGGTAAAGTTCCTGCTTGGTATAGCTTATTTTAGTGAAGGGGACATCCTGAATAATTTTTGTATTAGGAGCCTCGGCAAGCGCTTTGAGGCCTTGCCAATAATCATTAATATCCTCGCTAACTCCATTGATCTTGGCAAATATATTGGGAACATAAACCTTCCTATTCTGTATTTTAAACTCTGGACGAAGTTTTGTAGGTTCTCGCCAGAGTATTTTAAGTTCGTCATAGGTGGTTTTAAGAGTTATCGGTTGAGTTTGGTAGTTTTCAAATTGCCATGGTTTAAAAAGACCCACTTCTTCACCATAGATTACTTCCTCAATTTCTTTCGAAGCATTATAGGCAACGGTGCTTTTGCGAATCAATTGCTCGTGTTCTGGAAAGGCAGCGAAGGATAAATTATGATTATTTTTGATCGGATAAGTTAAAACATCGCCTTGATCGAAGCGTTGAAATGGTTTATCTCCCGATGGCTCAGAGTGAATAAACAGAACGTCACACCCTATCCTATGGAAAGCAGAAAGCAGAAATATTTCGTGAGCTTTAATCGGACCATAGAAAAGGATTTTGGGATTATGTAGATTAGATCCTTCGACACGGAAAGGATTACTCCGCTTCCCTTGGGTAAAGAGACTCGGTAGGTATCGGTTCAACCAACTAACAATCTTTAACGAGAAATTTAAGACAATGGAACTATTGACGTTACTATTCTTTTCTACAAAAAGCTTAACAATATCCACAAACGAGTTCAATATCGTGTTATTTAGAAGCTCTCCATAGGTTTGTGGAAGAATCTTGGCCTGGAGAATCTTATCGACAACCTCCTGCCAGTCCTGAGCAGAATCGTTAAAAAGTCTCTGGGGTATCAAGGCACTCTCCTCAGCTGTGGGTGCTGGAATACTCTCAAGAAACTTTAGATACTGGAATTTTTGCAAGCCTTTATCAAGATTGTAAAGAGAATTATAATACTCCGCCTGCCAATCATCCGTAGTACTGGGCACTCCAATATAACGAACAAAATAGGCCGGAACTATTGGATAGGGCTCCCCTACAAAACCACTTCGTTGGTTCAAGGGCACTAAACTATCCTCTAAGATCGAAGCGGTTTTCTTCAATTTGACCACAATAATAGGATCGTTACTCAAGCTATCCAACGGATTCTTGTGTTGTATTTGCGTGTCGCCTTTGATCTTCTCTTGCCTAGGTGTGGGCATAATAGTTTTAGGCTTTTCCAGAGATTTTTTTGAGGGAAAGGCTCCTATTGGAAGGTCTTTCGATTTTCTCATTAATAAGCAATATTCGTTTTTGTAATCTATAGTCTCAAATAAATCTTTAAACGAAGTATTTAGCACAAGGACATCAAAGCCGACTAGGGACATTAGAATCAGGAAATAAGTTTCGTGTTTAGTAGGACTTCCCCAATAAACAATTTTAGGGTTATAGAGTGATTTTTTATTGATGAGTTTACCATAGTTCCCAAACCACAGCAAAATTTTAGTGCTAAAATTGAGCATTATACTTAGATTAACCGGTCCCTCATTCGTGATAAATAGATTTAGCATGTGTCCAAAGGCTTTTTTAATTTTTAGATGAACTTGATTATCTGAGGTTAATGAAAAGTAGCCCTGTGTTTCTAAGACATTTAGAAGCGCCCCATTACTATAGTCCTTTAACGGAAGAGGTTCAAACAGTTTTTTAGCTCTTTCAATTAATGATCGGTCTGTAGTCAGTGGGATTGTTTTGTCAAAACAATAATAATTACCCATTGATCTCAGTCTTTCATCTAACCTAATAACCTCAAGTTGATACTGTCTCTCGTCATCGCAACCAATAATACGGTAAAAATATACGTACGGTATCGCCCCCCTTTCTTTCAGAGGAGATAAAATATCCTTAAAAATATCGTCTGATTCTTTTACAATCGTTAACTTCTCCTTGCTTTCCGTACGTCTCACTCCTTTCAAGAAAGCTAAGTATCACTATTCCCAAGATTCCCAGATAGATGGTTCATATCCTACCGTTGCCTGTTTTCCATTGCGTACGATAGGGGTTTTATAAAGACTAGGATTATTCAAGAGCATTTCTTCCTTGCCACTAGTAGAAATAATGCGATCCATGTTTAAGCGCTTGTAATCCTTAGTCTCATTATTAACCAGATTCTTTAATCCTACAGCAGCCTTTACACTTTGCAATTCTCCTTTGCTCAAGCCAAGCATTGTCAAATCTACAAATTGATAGTTAATGTTCCGTTCTTTAAAATAACGTTCTGCTTTTTTTGTGGCAAAACATTTCTTTAAACCGAAAATCTGAATATTCATCACTCGATCTCCTTTAGAAGAAACAATCTCTATGGATTATTACACGATTCATTCTAACTGATACTTCCATTAACTCATTAACTAGACCATTCCCCCTCGTTGTTGCTTAGAATATTTTTAGTAAGCTTATCATAAACGGTCTGAATTCTTTAGGGAGTAACAACTTATTTTCCAACATAGCCATTTAATTATTTCTACAATTAATATCTTAATACCTGCAATAAAACTCATTCCATTGATATAATAACCAAAAAGCCTGCAAAAGCAGGCTAAGACATAAATATTAATGCCTCATTTCTTTAAGATTTACGATTACAACGAAAAAAGAGACACTTGTAATGTCTCTAAATCCTAATGTACCATCCGTGCCACTGCAGCTAAAGGACCTATATCGTCAATCTTAAAATAAGGTAAGTTTTTTAGCTTCTTCGCGGAGTTCGGCTCTAAAATCTGGATGAGCAATACTAATTAACTCTTGAGCTCGCTCTCTCATAGTCTTCCCTTTAAGTTTGGCAACACCGTATTCAGTTACGACGTAATCAACGTCCTGGCGGGGAACAGAAACCGCAGTTCCATGGTTTAATAACGGTACAATTTTAGACAGCCGGCCTTTCTTAGAAGTATTGGCAGCTGAGTGCAGGCATATAAAGGCTTTTCCTCCAGGTGAAAGCTGTGCTCCCCGGACGAAATCCAACTGACCACCTGTACCGCTATGTTGCCTCGGACCAATGCTTTCTGAAGCCACCTGACCTGTGAGATCCACTTCAATCGCTTGATTTATGGCGATCAATTTATGATTTTGACCTATTACAGAACAATTATTGGTCCAAGTTGTGCTGTGCATCTCCACCGCAGGATTCTCGTGCATCCACTTATAGGTTTCTGCTGATCCTAGAGCAAAACATGCACATATTTTGTGTCTACTCAAGGTTTTCTTTTTCCCGTTTAGGACGCCTAATTCCCATAGATATTTATAAGCATCACCCAGCATCTCCGTATGAGCTCCTAAATCATGCTTATTTGCCAGGAGTGTGCCTAGTAGATTAGGCATCCCTCCAATACCTAACTGTATAGTAGATCCATCCTCAATCCTTTCTAATAATAAATCAGCAATGGCGATATCTTCTACAGAGCCTTCTTTAGCGACAGGTATCGTATATAATGGTCGGTTACTTTCTACAATACCATCGACCTGCGATATGTGTATGAAGTTATCACCAAAAACATAAGGCTGATTCTCATTAACTTCCATGATTACCATAGTATTATCCTGTTTCGCCACCTCATGAAAGTAGAGGGGTGCAGTTGCAGTACAGAAATACCCATTTTTATCCATTGGAGCTGAAGCGGATATTACCTTGGCCTTTCCAGGCGGAAGGTCTTTAATCCTGTCGATAAAAACAGCAGCATTACCGCTTACACTATCTGGAATAAAATTAGCGTATCCCTTCCTTACAGCTTCTCTCAATATTGGAGAAAGAATGAACACAGAACTTGCCCTTAAGTGGGGATAAATTTCGGGTTTTATCCAATCCGTCGATAATGTAGGCCCAAGCCCAAGGACCTCAACATCGTCAAATTCTCCTGCTTCAGCCCGTTTACCGATGGCATTTAATATCCCTATCGGTTCGCTGACGAATTGATTTGCTACAATCTTGTCTCCAGATTGAATCAGCTTCGCAATATCTTCCAGTGACTTTAGCTTCTGATTATATTGGTCTTGAAACTTTAAATACAAAACAAAATCCCCCTCACTTGGACCTTTTTGATCCCGACAATTTCTTTCTCAAAGAGCTATTGTCTTTATAGTCTAAATAGTTGCAATATTCATGCCAATCAGATTTTATAATATTCAATTTCTTTAAGGCGTGATTCTACGCCGTTTATTCGATTTACCGAGGATTTAGTATTGGTCTAAGTACTCATTATTAACCATTTATGAACGTCAATTTTGACCTTTTTAGTCTTCTGATCCTTCTTGTTAGACTAGATAGACTGATATCCAGCTGTACTGCTGCTTCTTCCCTGCTCCCGCAGCGCGTAATCATTTGATCGATAAATCTATTTTCGAATTCTTCCATTGCTTCGTTAAGGGTCTTCCCTTGATAATTATAGTCTAGTGATAGAGGTTCACATGTTGTTTTATGAAATTTAGGAGGGATGTGTTTAGGAGTTATAACCTTTTCTTGGGCAATAATGATCAAGCGCTCAACTAAATTGGCCAGTTCTCGGACATTACCCGGCCAATCATATTTAGACAAAGTTTCAATCGCTTCTTTGCTGAATTTTACGTTGAAATTATATTTCTTATTGAAATGTTCAGCGTAATGTTGAATAATTAAAAGAATGTCATCTCTTCTCTCACGCAAGGGGGGAATCGTGATTGGCAAAACATTTAAGCGATAAAATAAATCTTCCCGGAAAAGTCCTTGCCTGACCATTTCCTCAAGGTTTTTATTAGTCGCAGCTAATATCCGCACATCAATTTCTTTTGGCTTAACTCCTCCCAGCCTGGTTACTCGTTGATCCTGAATAACATTCAAGAGTTTAACTTGCAAGTTCTTAGGTAAATCTCCTATTTCATCTAAAAAAAGCGTACCTTTATTTACAAATTCAAAATATCCCGCTTTACCTTCTTTGTTAGCTCCAGTAAATGCTCCTGTTTCATATCCGAATAACTCAGATTCCAAAAGATTCTCTGGAATAGCCCCGCAATTAATTTTTAAAAATAAACCAGCTTCATTACGTGGGCTTGCTTTATGAATTATATTAGCAACTAAGTCTTTTCCGACCCCAGACTCGCCTAGTAAAAGTACCGTACTGTCAACATAAGCTACTCTATATGCTAAATCAATAACTTTGCGCATTTCTTCGCTCTGGGCGATGATCTCCATGTTATTGTCTTTTTTAAGTTGATTCAGTTCTGCTAAATACTTTGAGGCAAGGGCTTGAGATTGCAGGTATTTGTTTTTCAATTGATTTAAATCTGTTATATCCCGAACGTTACAATATACCCTATGGATTTTCCCGTTACTATCGTAACATGGAACACCAGTACTTAGGGCAGTCTTACCAAGAATAGTATTTATCACCGCCGTTTCTTTCACGCCGGATTCAAGAACTTTCAACGTCGCACTGGCGTTAGTTATTCCCTCATCAGTCAGATCTCTTGTTGTTCGACCAATTGAATCTGGGTACTTTAGTCCCATAATTCGTTCAATCGAGGGATTAATATATATAATTTTACTTTCCCCATCTGCTATAAGCAGACCATCATAAGAATTTTCAAGCATCCCTAAATAGTCCCGATTCTGTTTCTCTAATTCGGCATTTCGTCTTTTAAGCTGTTCAAGAAGTTCTTGGCTAATGGTTTCTTCTCCTAGTCCCATTGAATCCACTCCTTTGTAGATACTGCCAAATTAATTAGAAATCGGATTAAGTCCTATCTTTAAACGTTATTTTCAACGATACTCTATGTCATATATGACCATAGATGGTTAAATAGGTCATAACGTTATATTGATTGTACTGTTTGAACGGTTGTAGCACAAGAGTATTGTTCACAAAATACTGAATGATTAGATAATTTAAGCAATTTACCTTAGTTAAATAAATAGAGTCCTGTTGAAACTTTGTTGAGATTAATTATTTCATAACAAAGAAAACCCTCGCGTGGGAGAGGGTAGCTAAAGGATAACCTGGTTTATGATTGATTTATATACCTTATTCTGGTTAATTTTTTTAAATATTTGCAAATTAAGACATCTAGTTCATTAAAATATCTCCATGGGATACTAGCTCCTCTGCCATCTTAGATATTTCGCTCAGTGTTTTTGTAAGATTTACTATATCTGTGGCTTGATTCTCACTGACGAATGCCAACTGCTTAATGTACTCTATTAAACTGCTAACTGTATCATTAACCTCCGCTATATCCGAAGATATAGCTAAGGCGGACAGTTTAGCACCCTCAGACAACTTTCTTACTTCATCGGCAACCACTGCAAACCCTCTCCCATTGTTGCCAGCTCTTGCAGCTTCGATAGATGCATTCAGTCCCAAAATACCGGTTTCTGCAGATATCCGACGAATATCTTGAGATATTCTATTTATCTTCTCAATCCTAGTCTTAGCAACAGAAGTGCTGATTTCCATACTCCTTGCCGTGGCTGCCAGCTCCTCACCCGTAGCAGAGAGTTCCTCAGACGTAGTATAACTACTGATGACTAGTTTTGATAAATCTGTACCAGCTTTCTTCAAATCATCATACCGTGTATCAGATATTACCACGGTTATTGCGCCTTCCAAGTCGTCATTATTCCAGAGAGGGTTAGATATTGCTATATATGACATGCCGAACTGTGACTTCTCGATTGGCATTCGAGCTACAAGTCTTTTCTTTTCCCTCAAACACCGAAAGGTAATTGTTTTTTCGTGGGTAAGATCACCTTTCTGTACGCCTAAATTCAGATTTTTGTTGTTAATAGCAAGTATTATCTTTTCAAGACCAGAGATAATAACAGTGACATCCTCGTCATAGAAATCTTTAATAAATGGAGCAATTATTAGTGCTTGTTCAAGATTCATTGCTATTCTCCTTAATTTAAAAGTTGAAGTCTTTACTTCTTTATAAATAAATGTTTTTACAGTAATTAATAACCCTAATCACCTGCTGCCTGCCAAAATTTAATCTCATTTCATATTATTAATGCAAAATTCATGCCAGACGGATTATTGTTTATATTCAGTATTTTCAAATATATAATTCTGATTCTAAGCCTTTTATTCTATTTATTGCCTTTAAATCGTTTACATAAGAACCTTTTAAAGGTCATATATGAGCGTCAATTTTGACCTTTTTTGTAGTGTTACTCGTTTCTATTATTTTTTAGATCCTCTATAGAGCTAACTAATAATTTGAGGGCTTTTGATCAGATCAACGTAAAAAAATCTTCGAGCTTGCTTAGGGAAAGGAATGGAAACTAAAGAAATGCGGCTATGGCATCAAGATCTTCTTCCGTTATTACCGCGCGCTCAACTACTCGGACAACATCGGGAATGCTGCGCCTTGCGCGGAATGGGGTGGGGAAGAAAACATTCCACCGTTGATTATGTATTTACTCACAGTGTGAAAAATCTTGTAGACTATCATTGTCTAGTTCTCAAAGAAATGGAAAATCGGGGATATCAGCCGAATCATCAATGGTACTGCCCTGAATACCGTGGGAAAAAGGCTATTCCTTGGGCGAGCATTTTGACATCTTAACAGAATTCTGTCGTGGAATCTAAGATTTACCCTGAACATGACGATGCTTATCGTAAGGAATGTATTGCTAACCTTACAAAAAAAGGCGTTAGACTCTCCTCGATATCGCCTCATAGCAGCAGTGCCAAGACGAGATTCATGCAGCATATTAAATTGACCGGGGCTGAATAAATAAATCCAGATATTTAACTATGGTATTTATATAGGAAAGGAAAAATATTATTAAGTGAATGGGTTACTCTTATAGAAATATAATAGGCAAGTCCGAATTAACAAATTTATGCGAATTCAGACTAATATTTATGGGACTATTTTTTAAAAAAACCTGGAGTTTAATGATTTAAAGAGGTATTGTTTTGTTTGAATTTACGATAAAGTGTAGCACGAGAAATACCTAGCTCTTTAGCCACCTGGGTCATATTTCCTCCACATGTTTCAATGCACGCTTGAATAGCGTCATGCTCTAACGTCTTCCTAAAATCTCTAAGTTTGCACGCCTCTGAATTATGAGGAAAATCAATTGA
>DOPS01000214.1:7581-17613 GCA_003512645.1 Desulfosporosinus sp. | reverse complement strand
GAATGTTGGTCATTCATTTCTTGAAGCATGGCAATTACCCTACGATCTTCCTCTTTGAAAGTTTGTCTCGTAGGTTCCAGGGTAAATTGCTTACCAAATTCTAGCGAGCGGCCTGATTTAAGCGCAGTAAGAAATTGTCCGATATCTTTTACAACATAGAGTCGCTGCAGACCTACTCTAAGTTGTAGATGTGTAGAAAGCCGATGGCTGGGCAGGGTTTGGAGTTCCATGTTTAGAGTCAGTTCTTCATAAGGAGTTTCCTGTCGTTGATTCGCAAAAACAGTGAGAAGCTCATCAACCACGCGGCTTTGAACGACAGGGTCTGTCCAAGCTGACGGTAATTTTTGTTGGGCTGTTTTTAAGACGGCGATAACATGTTTGCAGGCTCCTGGATAGTCTTTGAAGGCTGGGCATGTGCAGCGATATGAGCGTACGGAGTTGTCCCTCTCGAAGGCTAGTTGAACAACATAGCGTAAACCTCCGATGACAGAAGCGTTTATTAGGCCTTTATCGGGGGAAAAACTGAAATTGTAGACTCTACCAGCCGCGTAATAGGAAAGCCCTTTTTTATATACACGATCATTATCCGCTAGATCTTGAATTATTTGTTCAGAGAGGTAAAAGCGAGGCATGAATATACTCCTTTGGCAGTAATATTTGCTGAGTTAGATAGGGGTATCAGTTAAGAATATCATAGTTTGAGTCTACTCGTCTAATTTAGGGGCCAGAGAGTTGATCTGAGTTGTTCTTTGCTCAATTTACTGATGATAAATCTAGCGACGGATCGTTGAAAATGATGGAATGAATAATTTAATATTATGATAAGATTGTATTATATTGTATATTATTGTTGTGTGTGATATATTAGCGAAGGTATATCCTATAGGCCTAAAGGCCTGCTTTAGGTCATGTTTTCTGTGATGTATTAGGCCATGATCAATTTAATACCTCTGCGATAACGGCAAACTCAGTGAGAACTGAGGGCGCAAAGCCACGGGTCTTAACACATTATGGTGAAGAAAGCCGGATATCGAAAAAACTTGTCGCCGTATACTTATTTGGCGTCTTTTGTTGTATAAGGAGGAAAGTTGGTTTTGATAACAAAGTTGGAACCCCTAACAATGAACAGCTTTGAAATTGGAGAACTTTCAGAGCTTGATCTATATGATATACAAGGAGTATTGTTGTTATCTAAAGGTAAGCCAATTACCACAAAAATCCATGAACTTCTTCTCCAACGAAAGTTATATACTTTACAATATGATTTGGAGAATTCTCATCCTCCCAATGAAGAACGTAGATTTCCTTCCTCGGAGTACCGTTTTATCGTAGGCTATGTTCGCAAAGTCTTTGAAAGCGTCTGCCTTTTTAGCTCTACACGTTTAATCGATTCGTTTGCTATTGTTGATAAAATTATCAACGAGTTAGAAGGAAATTCCCGTGTCTATATAGATTTTAATGAATTTCGAAACTTTGATAATTATACATATATTCATTCCGTAAATGTTGCGTTATTAGCTACTCTAGTAGGGTTGAAAATGGGGTTTTCAGGACAAAAACTAAGAACTTTATCTATGGGTGCGATGTTTCATGATTTGGGTAAAAGTTCTTTGCCCCTTGAAATACTGAATAAACCTTCGGGCTTAAATAGAGAAGAATTTACGATTATTAAAAAGCATCCAGAGATGGGTGAGGAAATGCTTAAATACTCCAATATCTCAAAGGAGATTCTCAGCATAGTCCGTCATCATCATGAACGTTGGAATGGCGAGGGCTATCCGGATGGTTTAAGACAGAGAGCTATTACGACTAATGCACAAATCGTTGCAGTTGCTGACGTTTTTGATGCCCTTGTTGCGGATCGACCCTACCGCAAAGGGTTGCCCCCCTATCACGCTTTAGAAATCATCGTGGCTGGTTCCGGGAAAGATTTTGATCAAGAGATTGTACACTGTTTTGAACAGTGTTTAATACTTTATCCGCAAGGTTCTATAGTTACCTTAAATACAGGTGAAATGGGTACAGTCGTCGGTATTCATTACAATTATCCGAGTAGACCTCTCATAAGAATTTTTTTTGATAAAAACGGAAAATTCGTTAACGAGGAACTAATCTGCGATTTGCTCAAGGATTTAACCAGGTTTGTGCAATCGGTCAGTTTTAACCACGTTACTTAGAGAATGAAGGAGACTGATGGCTCGTTATTTCGGTGTCGAAAATTGTATACAGTTTGATTGCAGGAAAAATGTGCACTTGCGCAGAAACAGTGATAGAATAATTAGATAATCAAAGTGTAAACAATCAACCAGACAAGCTGGCATATGAAGCTTTGGGGGGGATGTTCCGTGCTTATTACCTGCGATAACAACATGCAAATGGGCTATATCTACCTTATGCCTAATCAAACGACTGACGAGTATACCCTCGAGAAAAGCGATATCGGGCTTTACTATGATGTGAACAGTCTTAGCATTCCAAGAATTAAATGGCATAGCATGGGTCAAAGTTTGAGTCAAATGCGTTTGGCAACGAAGACGTATAGAGAGTCAGTGGATAAATCGTTTCATTGTGAATATTGGAATGACCTAGATAGTGAAGGCTACATGATGGGAATCGAATTGTATTTAACTGAAGAAACCTTTTTACCGTTAGTGGCCCATCAGGCCTTTAAGCTTTACGATATACGATGGCGGAACAGTGATTTCAGGATGCTTACGCTAGATGCCTATCATGATGTTCTGAATAAAAACAATGTTATCTATCCTTTAACCTCTGAAAAAGATGCTTTTGTGATCGTTGCTATTGATCCATCATCAAAAATCGGGAAGATAATGGCGCTGATTTCTGCAAGGGATGATTTATATCCCATCAATTATTTGAGAAACCCATTGTTTATGTTAGCAAATTCAAGCCGCTATCTAAGTCGGGATTAGTATCAAACTAGAGATAGGAATAGGCCACGACGAGGTCGTGGCCTATTCCTATTGCAGGTCTCTTTTTCCTATATTATAGTTAAGCAGTAAAGAAAATTTAAAAGCGATGATCTATTAATATTTTAACAGATCTTTAACCACAGCATAATTTGGACTTTACACACAAAGTATAATATAGAATGAACTAAAGATATTAAGATCCAAACCAAGGTTTGCCTGATAATATAAAATGAGGTGATTAAAATGGAACTATTGGTTGACTTGCATACTCATACCATAACAAGTGGACATGCCTACAGTACTATTACTGAAAATGCGCAAGCAGCCTCTCGCAAAGGGCTCAAATTGATGGGAATGACGGACCATGGTCCAAGTATGCCAGGTGCACCTCATCTGTACCATTTTGGTAATTTGTCAATTCTTCCTGATGAGATTTTTGGGGTGAAACTATTGCCAGGGGTTGAAGCAAATATTACGAACTATGAAGGTGAGTTAGATATGCCCATCCCTTATTTAGCTAAGCTGAAGCTGGTTCTTGTTGGGCTTCATCCGATCTGCTATCCCGGAGGGACAGGTGAACAAAATACTCAAGCCTTTATAAAAGCGATGGAAAACCCATATACGGATATGATGGTTCATCCGGGACGTCCACATTTTGAAATGGATCTTGAGCGAATTGCCTATGCCTCGGCTCTTTTAAATGTTCCGGTTGAGATAAACAATAGTTCACTTTCCACAATCAAAGAAAAAAGTGGAGCCCTTGAGAATTGCCGTTTTATTGCCCGTTATATGGCCAAGTTCAAAGGCCCCGTGATTTTAGGCAGTGATGCACATTTTTGGGATCGAGTCGGTGAATTCGGTGAAGCCCTAGAATTAGTTCGTGAGGCAGGGATTTCTCAGCACCAGATTCTTAACACTTCACCTGAGCGAGTGCTGGATTACTTGGCGACACGTCGTAAACATAGACCACTCATTGATCCATTATCGCCTAAATCGCAGCTAAGCATTGCTTAGAGTGAGGTTGGCTTTTCCTTTTTGCAGCGGAGGGATTCGACTTATTAGAGGAGCTACTCTGACTTTCTTCCTGCTAATCCGCAATGAATTTCGCAAGAGTTGAAGGAATATCCCAAATTCTGACGAATAATGCTTGAATGGAGAAAAAGAAACAGAAGAGGGGTTCGGATTTTATTATGCTAACTGTAGAAAAAATCGGTGGTACATCAATGCTCCAATTTCAGACTGTGCTTAATGACATAATTGGCTTCCCAAGTTCAGAAGATTTTCGTTATGGTAGGGTGTTTGTCGTCTCTGCCTATGCAGGGGTAACAAATATGCTGCTTGAAGATAAAAAGACTAAAGCTGCGGGAATCTACCAACGTTTTATCAAAGGGGAAGATTATGAAACGGCCATGGATGAGCTATTAAGTGAGGCCCTTAAACTTAATGATACATTTATCGACCTAGGTTTAAACCCTAAAGTTTGCCGAGTATTCATAGTAGAACGTGTTATGCAGACAAAAGCCTATCTGAATAGTATGGAGGATATTATTGCTTCCGGGTATGTTGGAAGAGACAGTATCTACTCGGCGGCTAGGGAGTTACTGGCATCGATCGGTGAAGCTCATTCCGCCTTTAACACGGTGAATATCCTGCGCAATAACGGTATTCTCGCGGAGTTGGTAGATTTAACGGGCTTCCGTGATTCTAAGCAACTCTCGATCAGCGATCGTATAGAAAAATCCTTTAAGAACGTTAATCCTCACGAAGCAATCATCGTTGCTACTGGATATACCAAAGGGACTGAAGGGATTATGAGGCAATACGAAAGAGGGTACTCAGAAATTACCTTTTCTAAAATTGCAACTCACCTAGCTGCGGATGAGGCAATTATCCACAAGGAGTATCATTTATCATCAGCTGATCCTAAAATTGTGGGTGTCGATAAAGCTATTCCGGTCGGTAGGACGAATTATGATGTTGCGGATCAACTTGCGGACATTGGAATGGAGGCTATCCATCCTAATGCGTCTAAGCCGTTAGAAATAGCAGGGATTAACCTGCGTATTAAAAATACCTTTGAACCTACCCACCCGGGAACTGTTATTTCCAATGATTATATAGGTCCTGAAGCGAAGATTGAAATCATTGCCGGGTCAGATAAAATTGTTGTTTTGGAAATTCATGATACTTCTATGGTCGGAGAATCTGGGTTCGATTTAGACATTATGAAAAAGTTTAAAAAGTATAATATTAGCTATATTATGAAAACCACCAATGCGAATAGTATTTCACTTGTAATTTGGCAGGCAGATCTCGCTGAATCTTTAGTGTCTGAACTTCAAGCAGAATACCGAACAGTTACAGTACAGGAGGCTGCGATTGTTTGTGCAATCGGATCGAATATTGCAATGCCTCGAATTCTCGCTAGAGCCGCTAATGCCTTGGCTAAAAATAACATCAACATCAAGTGTGTGTCGCAGTCCTTACGCCAAGTGAACATGCAATTTGTGATTGATCGAGGAATGTATGCTAAAGCAATCATCTGTTTAAATGAAGATTTATGCTGGGCGAATCACTTGTAATCGGAGGGGTTTTGGTTATGTCTGTAGAGTCCGTAGCGGCATTTTTAAAGCAAAACAAAAAGGAAATTGAGATATTAAGCTTTGAGGATACAAGTACAGTATCCAAAGCAGCGGAGGCCTTAGGGGTAACCCCAGGCGAAATTGCCAAGTCACTGCTCTTTAAAGTCAAGGAAGACTTTGTCATGATTCTCATGGCTGGGGATAAGCGGCTGGACAATAAGAAGTTTAAAGAAATCTTTTATACCAAGGCCAAGATGCCCGAGGCTTCGGAGGTATCCGAGGCAACTGGGCATCCTGTAGGAGGAGTTTGTCCCTTCGGGTTAAGTCAACCGATGCCTATTTATCTGGATTATTCCCTGCAATCATATACCCATGTTTTTCCTGCGGCTGGTGCTTCAAATACTGCCATAAAATTAAACGTAACTGAACTGGAGGAACTAACTGCGGGTCAGTGGGTTCACGTGACGACATAGTTGTCGGATAATAATGATCGATCTTTGACTCACAATTTAGGTTGCGTTTCTCAGAGAACCTTACCAGGTTCTCTTTTTGCGATGTTTGACCATTTCCCTGCTAAGCCTTATTATTTAGGAATAGAATACAGAATCTTTCACTAGGAAGGACATCAATGAACTTGATTCAAAGTAAAGAACGCAATTATGGATTCTACTTAACTAACAGGTTTTGGGTTATTATTATTGCCCAATTTTGCGCTGTTCTATGGGGAAGCGCCTTTCCAGTTTTGAAAGTCAGTTATGAAGAGCTTGGCATAGCGACGGGTGATCGCTCCGCGATTATTGTACTCGCAGGATTGCGATTTTTTTTAGCTGCCCTGCTCATTTTTGCCTTAATTATTTTTGGATTGCGTTTGTCACCCAAAGTAAAACTAAAAATGCTACCTCTGCTTTTTTTGTTAGGGCTACTACAAATTAGTTTGTTGTACTTCTTTTTTTACAACGGATTAGCTCATACCACAGGAATGAAAGGTGCAGTTTTATCGTCAGCCGGTATTTTCTTTGTGGTAGTTTTAGCCCACTTCGTTTATCGTGATGACCGGTTAGACTTGCGTAAAATAGTAGGTTTAGTCGCAGGTTTCGCAGGAATTACCTTGGTTAATTCCGGACAAAACTTCACCTTGGATTTCTCTTGGCAGGGCGAAGGATTTATGATTTTATCGGGCCTCGTAGGTGCTCTGGGAACCATCTTAGCAAAACGGATGTCAAAAGAGCTTCATCCCTTTATTCTGACAGCTTGGCAAATGCTTTTAGGGTCCTTACTTCTGATCGCGGTCGGGCTACCTGGGTTGAAACCTCAGGCTATGCTTTTTACGAACAGAGCGTTCATTCTGCTCTTGTATTCAGCATTTCTCTCGGCAACCGCCTTTTCTCTCTGGTATGCAATTTTAAAAGGCAATAAAGCGGGAGAAATTAGTGTCTTTAAATTCATGACCCCCGTTTCTGGAGCTATCTTATCCGCCATTTTCGTTCCGGGCGAACGATTGTCTTTAAATATGTTTTTGGCTTTAGCATTAGTTGCCTTAGGAGTCATTGTCGTGAACCACCAACGAAGCGAGCATTGACCAAGCCACTTTTCCCAAGGGTCAGATTGTTGGGAAAAACGTGAGACTGTAAAAGATAGGAAGTTATAACATGGGAAAGACGCTAGTATTAACTGAGAAACCGTCAGTGGGTCGTGAAATTGCAAAAATCCTCAATTGCAACCAGAAGGGCAATGGCTGCTTCATAGGCTCAAGATACGTTGTGGTATGGGCCCTGGGGCATTTAGTAACGCTGGCAGATCCAGAAGTCTATGATGAGAAATATAAAACATGGAAGATGGATGACCTACCTATGCTTCCAACGAAGATGGACTTAGTGGTTATGAAAGAAACTTCCAAACAATTTGGCGTGGTTAAGAATCTGATGAAGAGTCCGGAAATAACGGATCTTATCATCGCTACGGACGCCGGGCGAGAAGGCGAGCTTGTCGCACGCTGGATTATGCAAAAAGCGGGTTGGCGAAAACCCATTAAACGTTTGTGGATATCTTCTTTAACCGAACGCGCCATAAAAGAAGGATTTAACAATTTAAAACCTGGCAAAGATTACGAGCCATTATTCGCTGCGGCAGAATGTCGCGCGGAAGCGGATTGGTTAATCGGGTTGAATGTCACTAGGGCTTTGACGTGTAAATATAATGCCCAACTCTCCGCTGGCAGAGTACAAACACCCACTTTGGCGATGGTTGTGGCCCGAGAAAATGAAATTAAACAGTTTGTTCCTAAAGACTATTGGTCAATCAATGTCTTAGGAAGCGGCTTTACTCTTCAATGGCAAGATCAGAAAGGTCAAACCCGCATCTTTGATAGAAGCAAAGCGGAGGGCTTGTTGGCCAAGGTGATGGGACAAACGGGGGATGTCATCGAGGTTAAGAAAGAAGCGAAAAAAGAACTCCCTCCCCTAGCTTACGATCTAACGGAACTTCAACGGGATGCTAATCGCAAGTATGGATTCTCTGCCAAAACAACCTCCTCTGTGATGCAGCAACTTTACGAGAATCATAAAATAGTGACCTATCCGCGTACGGATTCCCGACATATCAGTGAAGACATTGTCAGCACTTTACCAGAACGCCTAAAAAGTATTGCCTTGGGACCTTATGTTGATTTAGCGCGCAATATCTTGAGAACCAAACTGATCATCACGAAACGGTTTGTGGATGGTTCTAAAGTGTCAGACCATCATGCAATTATTCCAACCGAACAACCTCCTACGCTATCTAAGCTTGGTTCTGAAGAACTGAAAATTTACGATTTAATCGTCAGGCGGTTTCTTGCCGTTCTTTCGACCGCGTTCGAATATGAACAGACCCTGGTTAAGGTCAGCATAAAAGGGGAAATTTTTACGGTCAAAGGGAAGGTCGTTCAGTTAAAAGGTTGGCGGAAGGTCTATGAAGGACAAGGCTCCGTAAATCTAGATGATCCATCCGAAGATGGCGATGGAGATTCAGAGCACACTCTCCCAGAAATCCGCAAGGGGGAGATGCTGAAAAATCTAGCCGCTAAGTTAGTGGCAGGTAAAACTAAACCTCCGGCCAGACATACCGAGGCCACACTTCTTTCTGCTATGGAACATCCGGGAAAATTGATCGAAGACCAAAAACTCCGGGAAGCGATGGACCAAAGCCATGGACTGGGAACCCCTGCAACCCGAGCCGAAATTATTGAAAAGCTTTTCAATTCCTTTTATATGAATCGTCAAGGGAAAGAGATTATTCCCACCTCTAAGGGGATTCAACTTATTAGCTTAGTGCCTCCTGAACTAAAGTCACCGGAACTGACCGCTAAGTGGGAACAACAATTGACTGAGATCAGCAAAGGTCGAGCTAGTCATCAAATTTTCCTCACGGGAATCAGGGGGTACGCCACCCAATTGGTATCCACGGTGATTGGTAGTGAGCAGAGCTTTAAGCATGATAACTTGACGAGGAATAAGTGCCCAGAGTGTGGAAAATATCTTTTGCAGGTCAAAGGGAAAAAGGGTGAGCTGCTCGTCTGCCAAGATCGGGAATGCGGTTATCGAAAAGGACTCACTCAAATTTCTAACGCGAGATGTCCTGAATGTCATAAAAAGATGGAGATCAAGGGAGACGGGGATAATAAATTATTCTCATGCAGTTGTGGGTTTCGTGAAAAGCTCTCTGCTTTTACGAAACGAAGAGAAGCTGAGAAGGGGAATCTCAACAAGAGGGATGTCGGTAAATATTTACAGAACCAACAGGATAGCGGACCGATTAATACTGCTCTAGCGGATGCATTAGCGAAATTAAAGCTGAAGGGCTAACTAACTTTCTCGGAATCCGTCCCTAAGAGGGATTTGATGTTCTATAGATTAACTGGATTTGGTAAAATTACTCATTGCAGGTTCCATCTCTATCAATTACTCTTTGAAGCATCAGAGAGGGTATCTACTCAAGTAGAAAGAAGTCTTTTTGCAAAATAATATCATGCTTTTTTGAAATGCTTGCAGGGATTTCTAATATTCTGTCTAATATTACTTAGGTAAATCCCAAAATAGAAGGAGGAAAAAAATGATTCGCAAGAAGAGTAAAGCCCTAGTTGCCATGAGTTTAATTATGTCCGCTTTGATCATGGTTAGTGGATGCGGTGCGAGTAAGCCTGCAACACCCGCACCCGCTCCGGAAGCAGCAGCAAGCAAAGAACCTATTAAGATTGGTTTCCTAGGTGCCAAGACTGGGGATGTGGCAATCTACGGATTGAACACATTAAAAGGTTTGAACATGGCAATTGCTGAACTCAATAAAGAGGGTGTTCTTGGACGTCAGGTAGCGCTGGTAGAAGAGGATAATGCAGGACAAAAGGATCAAGCAATCAACATCACCAATAAGCTCATTAGCCAAGACAAGGTTGTAGCCATCATCGGTGATCCTACGACAGGAATTACCCGTGTGGCCGGATCTATTGCCAACAGCAAAAAGACGGTCATCATGTCAGCAGG
>DOPS01000214.1:0-7439 GCA_003512645.1 Desulfosporosinus sp. | reverse complement strand
GGAGATGGTCTCCAAGGAGACGATCTGATGAAAATTGGTGGAGCTGCTGTGGAAGGCTCAATCTCCTATGCTGGTTTCTCCCCTGAACAACCAACTCCAAATACTGAAAAGTTCATTAACGCTTACAAAGCAAAATATAACAATGAATTACCGGATCTTTTCGCTGCTCAGGGGTATGATGCTCTGATGCTGATTGCTAAAGCTATCAAAGATGCTAATAGTGCAGATCCAGAGAAGTTTAAGGATACCCTCGCTAAGACCAAAGCCTACGATGGCGTATCAGGCACCATCACGTTCCAGGCTTCCCGTGAACCTATTAAGAGCCCAGTATATCTGCTAGAAGTTAAAGGTGGCAAGTTCGCCCTTCTGAAGAAAGTTCCTGTTGAAGTTAAGTAATCGAATTTTTCCTATTTACGTTTCTTAACTGTCAGATTAGTAGCAGCACTAGGTCCCAGGGATCGGTGCTGCTACTAATTGTTCAACGTAATTTAGTGTTTTTGTTTTGGTATTATGTTTTTTTAGTTTAAGGAGGGGGCCAATGTTTAACAATCTAATGCAGCAACTGGTCAACGGGCTCGCCCTTGGTAGCATTTATGCACTCATCGCCTTAGGTTACACCATGGTGTACGGTATTATCGGCATGATTAACTTCGCTTATGGCGAAATATTTATGTTTGGTGCATATGCCGGCCTAGTTTTGGCACTGACTAATTATGTCAATGTTTACGTGGCCTTACTAGGTGCTACGCTTATAACCATGGTGCTTGGAGTTGTAATTGAGCGAGTTGCCTATAAACCGCTACGTCGCTCATCACGACTTTCAGCACTAATCAGTGCGATCGGGGTATCTATTTTTCTGTCTTCCTTCATGGTTCGAGTGAAGGGTCCTAATACTAGGGGTTTCCCTAAACTTTTTGAAAACAAAATTTTTGAAATAGGTAACTTTCAAATTACCATTTACCAAATTGTAATCATAGGAGTTGCCGCTCTCTTAATGCTTGGATTACACCTTTTTGTAACGTATACTAAAACTGGTCGTTCCATGCGTGCTTGCTCTCAGGATCAGGATGCNNATGGGGGTGAATGTTGACCGAGTTGTATCGATAACATTTGCTATTGGATCTGGCTTAGCAGGAACCGCTGGGGTATTAGCAGGTATTTATTTTAACGCCGTTCAGCCTTATATGGGGCTTTTGGCAGGTCTTAAAGCGTTTGCCGCTGCAGTCCTTGGCGGAATTGGCAGCATACCTGGGGCCATGATCGGTGGGCTAATGATCGGCATGGCTGAAATAATGGGAATCACTGTGAATTTGTCCGAATACAAGGATGCCTTCGCCTTTACCATCCTTATATTGGTGCTCTTGTTCAAACCATCTGGAATCATGGGACGTAAAGCCAATAAAAAGGTGTAAGGAGGGAATGGCAATGAAAAAATTATTAAGCAATTGGATTGTTCAAGTTTTGCTGTTCCTGAGCATGCTTGGCTTGACTGTTATCGTCGCACAAATCATTAACGACATCACGCCACCCTATATTTTAATGATTGGCTTGTTTATAGGCATTAATCTGATCATGGCTTTAGGCTTGAACCTTATTACGGGGGTAACGGGTCAGCTAACCCTAGGTCATGCAGCTTTTATGAGTATTGGTGCTTATGCTTCGGCAATCGCGACTGTGAATTATGACCTACCTTTCTTACTTGGAGTTTTCATTGGTGGCCTTGTTGCGGGTCTAGTGGGTATCATCATTGGATTTCCAACCTTGCGTCTGACGGGAGATTATTTAGCGATTGCTACGTTGGGTTTTGCCGAAATCGTAAGGGTCCAATTTACCAATATGAAAATTACCAATGGGGCCATTGGTTTCTTAGGGATTGAGGGAGCAACTACTTTCCCGATCGTTATGACCATAGCAGTCATAGTAATTTGCGCTATGGTATGGTTAGAAAATTCCCGGAATGGCCGGGCAATGCTTGCTATTCGGGAAGATGAAGTGGCTTCCTCCGCGGTAGGAATTAACACCACGCTCTATAAAATTCAGGCCTTCGCCATTGGAGCTTTTTGTGCTGGGGTGGGGGGCGCGTTGTTTGCCCATACTACCACCTTTATTCAACCGACTGATTTTGGCTTTCTCAAGTCCATTGATATTTTGAGTATTGTTGTTCTGGGTGGTCTGGGGAGTATTCCCGGTACGATTATCGGTGCAATAGTCCTGACTGCGGCTCCAGAAATCTTGAGGCCTCTGTCCAACTATCGGATGATGGTTTACGGTGTCCTGCTGGTTGTGATCATGATTTTCCGACCCTATGGTTTAATGGGCGGAGTAAACTTAAGGCAGGCTGTTCGTCGAGCAATCATGTGGCCCAAGAAAAAACAGGCCGGACGGGGGGAATAAAGGTGAGCCTACTAAAATTAGACAATGTTACCATCCGCTTTGGCGGTCTGACTGCGGTTGATACTGTAAATCTAGAAGTACAACAGGGCGAAATACTGGCCTTGATAGGCCCCAATGGAGCGGGTAAAAGTACAGTGTTTAACCTGATCACAAGTATATATCAGCCTACCGAGGGTGCGATATCCTTTGATGGTAAGCCTTTAGTTGGGATCCCTACGCATAGGATTGCGGACATGGGTATCACCAGAACCTTCCAAACGATCCGTCTTTTCAGTGAGCTTTCTGTCTTAGATAATGTTAAAATTGGTGCCCACTGTCGAGGAAAAGCAGGTTTATTTCAGGCCTTAACTCGTTTGCCCAGTATGAAACGTGAGGAAGCCGAACTAGAAGAAAACTCGATTAGAGCGCTGGAATTTCTGGATTTGGCAGGGAAACGGGAGGAAACGGCCAAAAATCTCTCGTATGGAGAACAGAGACGTTTGGAAATTGCCAGAGCTTTAGTTTCCAAACCCAAGATACTTCTTCTTGATGAGCCTGCTGCAGGGATGAATCCTCAGGAAAAACTAGTCTTAATGGAAATGATTCGCAGAATTCGCGATACAGGGATCACGATATTTCTGGTAGAACACGATATGAAGCTGGTTATGAATATTTCTGAGAGAATCGCTGTGCTCGATTATGGTAAAAAAATTGCTGAGGGAACCCCTCTAGAGGTTCGCAGTAATAAAGCTGTAATCGAAGCATACTTGGGCTCCGGTCAATTTAAAAGCAGAATCCGGCGCTAGAGAGGAGACCAAGACATGTTGAAGTTAGAAAAAGTTGATGTATGCTACGGCTCAATTAAGGCTTTACATGGTATTTCCTTAGAAGTAAAAGAAGGGGAAATCGTTGCCTTGATCGGCGCCAATGGAGCTGGAAAGAGTACAACCCTGCGCACAATCTCAGGACTTTTGAAACCCTCCAATAAAGACAGTAAGGTTATATTTAAGGAAGAGTATATTTATGGAATGCGGGAAGGAAGCCGGAAATACGAAAGCATGCCCCCTTACAAAATAGTGGAGATGGGTCTATCCCATATACCGGAAGGACGCCGTGTGTTTCCACAGATGACGGTCTATGAAAACCTACTTATGGGTGCCCATAGTCGAAAGGGGAAGCCTGGACAAGCAGACTTCGACCGGGTGTATCATCACTTTCCTAGGTTAAAGGAGAGAATTAAACAGGTGTCAGGTACCTTATCCGGTGGGGAACAGCAAATGCTCGCTATGGGCAGGGCTCTAATGGCTAGTCCGAGTCTATTAATTCTAGATGAGCCGAGCATGGGCTTGGCACCGATGTTAGTCGAAGAGATCTTCCATATTATCGAAGATATTAATTCGGCAGGAACCACGATTCTCCTAGTCGAGCAGAACGCTCACCTGGCCTTAGAAATTTCCAACCGGGCTTATGTCCTCGAGACAGGAACAATCGTGCTAGAAGGTCTGGCACGAGAACTGGCTCAAAATGAGGATATACGTAAATCTTACCTCGGAGAATAGTTCCCGTATTAATGCCCCTGCTGCTAAAGCGAGGGGCATTATTCTTAACTCCCTTTACTTATAGGTGGGTGGGCAATTTTCTAAATAATCTTCAGTCACAGTTAAATCAAGGTGGTTAAAGATATATTAGCTAAAAAAATTAGGAACTAAAGACATAACAAAGGGTTCTTCTATTTAAGAAGAATATTACAGTTAAGTAATAGTTGGAAGAATACATCGGAGGATGGCGATTTGACAAGTCGAGGAAGTAAAGTTAAACCACTTAACTTATTAAAAGAGAAAGACTTTGCCCTCTTATTAACGGGACAATTCCTTTCAGCTTTGGGTGATAAACTCCATTATGTGGCTTTAGGTGTCTTGATTTACCGTCTCACAGGGAGTGCATTAGAAGTAGGAAAGATGACACTGGCAACGTTTTTACCTTATTTACTTTTCGGTCTTATTGCAGGAGCCTATGTTGATCGTTAGAATAAAAAATGGACGATGATAACTGCCGATTTATTCAGGGCAGTTTTTGTGGGCTTAATACCAGTTTTGATCGGCTATTCTATTAACTTAGTATATTTCTTGACATTTCTTAGTACAACGGCGAACTTGTTCTTTAGTCCCGCAAAAATGGCAGTCATTCCAGCTATCTTTACTAAAGAGAAGATTCTAACGGCTACTTCTTTAGCTGAGACGTCGGAAAACATTACTGAAATCCTCGGGTATGCATTGGCGGGCGTATTAATAATGTTTATCCCAATTCAAAAGATATTTTACCTTGACTCCTTGACTTTTTTGCTCTCGGCTGCCTTGATCTTTACTATGAGTTTTAATTTTGAAGCTGAAGACCAAGCAAAGAAGAATTTAGATATGGAAAATGAGTCACACATCTTTCAAGATATTATTGAGGGATTAGCCTATATACGGAAAACGAAAGTCCTAGCCCATAATCTGCTTACATACTGTTTAGTATTACTTATCTTCAGTGGCTTTAATCCCCTGATTTTTGTATATGCTCTAGATACATTGAAGACGTCAACCGTTGGGCTGGGAATCCTCGAGGCGAGTGCGGCGGTGGGCATTACAGTCGGTAGTATAGCGATTTAGTGTCTGGGGGAATTTCATAAATAAACAAAAACTGGTGCTATGGGGATATTGTATCTCCGGTTTTACGATCGGGATCCTGGGGATGTTTCCAGCATATCCCCTCGCACTTATAGGTTTTTTCTTAACAGGAGTTTCTAATGCCATGTTTTTAATTCCGATCCAAAGCATTTTTCAGGAAGAAACTGTTGAACCTATGCGGGGCAGAGTCTTTAGCGCCTGCTTTACTTTAACTAGGGTGGCTTTCATGGGATCCGTTTGTATACTATCCTATGGTGCTACGCAAATTGGAGTGGAAAGAGTTTACATGTTATCTGGATTAACGTTACTTATAGTAACAATTTTGCTTTTTGGTCTTGTAATCTTTAAAGGTACGCCCGCTTCAAATATCTCCAAAGAGGAACTATCCGATCCGCGGAGAATTAAAGATTATAGTTAGTATTTCCAAGCAATATACAACATAACGATTTAGCCTAGGGAGGAAGCGTTATCCTTAATCTGCTGAATCTCACGGGAGGAGTGGTGAGTATTGAAGGGCAAGATTTTTAATATAATGAAGTATTCCATCCATGACGGACCTGGGATCAGGACGACAGCCTTTTTCAAGGGCTGTCCACTTAACTGTCCATGGTGTCATAACCCTGAGGGACAGAAGTTTAGACAAGAGTTAATGTTTCGACCAGACAAATGCCTCGGTTGTGGGCAATGTTTAGAGGTTTGCTCAAGCGGAGCAGTGACCCTATCTGCAGAGGGGATACTTAGTTACCTAAGAGATAAGTGCATAGCTTGTGGGAAATGTAGTAAGGTGTGTCATACAAGCGGAAGAGAACTTGTTGCTAAGATGATGTCAGTGGGCGAGGTCATGGCTGAGCTCGAGAAGGACCTGATATTCTATGACGAAACAGGAGGGGGAGTCACGTTTTCAGGTGGGGAAGCGACTATGCAGCACGAGTTTCTGTTGGAAATTCTCGAAGAATGCCAGAAAAGGGAGATTCACACTACTGTAGAGACTTGTGGGTTTGTAAATCGTGACTCCTTGCAAATGATTAGTCCTTATGTAGATCTATTCCTCTATAATTTAAAATTGATGGATAGTAGGAAACATCAAGCCGTAACCGGGGTTCCTAATGAGCTGATTTTAGCCAACTTACGCTGGCTTGCCGAGAACCATCCCGAAGTCATTGTGCGGGTAGCAATCATTCCAGGAATCAATGACGATGAGGACAATCTTCGACAATTCGGAGAATTTGTGGCGTCACTCAAAGGTGTGAAGGAAATTCATTGTTTGCCCTACCATAAGGCTGGGGTGGATAAGTACGAGCGGCTTGGTCTTGAGTATCGCCTACCTGATCTTCAGCCCCCAGGCAATGTGCGCATGGTACAGATCGCTCAGAAGTTGGAGCAGTTTGGGCTGAAGGTTAAAATCGGGGGTTGATATAGTTTGCTATTGTCATCAGGTTCTCGCCTGCTATTGAAACGTAAAAATAAGTCAAGAGGTACGATCTATATAAAGTATAATTAGACAAGTGCAAAGAAACGGTTGATTAGACTATACTATGATACCTGGAGGAGAGGGCTAAGAATGAATGAACGAGTAACCATGCTCAGGCAGCGTAGCCTAGAGACTGAAGCAAATATCTCCGCTGAAAGAGCTGAGCTAATCACGGACTTCTATCGTTCGGCCGGGCATACATCCGTTCCCGTCCAGCGGGCTTTGGCATTTAAATATTTGTTAGAGCACAAGGAGATTTGCCTCAATGAAGGAGAATTAATTATAGGGGAGAGAGGTCCTGCCCCGAAGGCTACCTATACTTACCCTGAACTATGTTGTCATAGCCTAGAAGATTTGGATATTCTGGATTCACGTCCCAAGATCTCGTTTAAAGTTAGCCCAGAGGTGCGCCAAACCTATGCAGAACGAATTATACCCTATTGGCAAGGTAAGTCCATGCGTGATCTTATTTTTACAGAGATGTCTGAGGAATGGAAAACAGCCTATGATGCCGGAATCTTTACTGAGTTTATGGAACAGAGAGCTCCGGGACATACGGTGCTTGATGATAAGATCTACCGCTTGGGTATGCTGGACTTCATTGCGGATATCGACGGTCATTTGGCAAAACTTAATTATTTCAAGGATGTCGAAGCGTACTACAAGCAGGAAGAACTAAAAGCGATGCGAATCTGTGCCGAAGCCATCATCCGCTTTGCTGAAAGGCATGCTGAAAAGGCTCAGGAATTAGCCCAAGTAGAAGCAGATGGCGTGCGTAAGGAAGAATTGGAGAGGATTGCTGAGGTCTCTAGGTATGTACCAGCCCATGCCCCACGGAATTTTTGGGAAGCTTTGCAAGCTTACTGGTTTGTGCATTTAGGGGTCATCACAGAACTTAATACCTGGGATGCGTTCAGTCCAGGACG
>DOPS01000183.1:0-10059 GCA_003512645.1 Desulfosporosinus sp. | reverse complement strand
TCGAATGATGAATTTGTCATTACGATTATGAAGCAAGAAGAACAAGGCGAGGGTTCTGTTAAAGAAAAGGCGGTTCGAAAGATCTCAAAGGGTCGTGTTACTGAATTGGTTTATGTGTTCGCTGATTTTGAAGATCTGATTTCAGCCGTGAGACGTTTACCAGACTTTAGTCAGCTGCGCTCAAGCCTTTATGAGTTCGAAAAAGAATATTACCTTGTGCTAAATCGTTTGGGAACGGGTAAGAAAAGGTTATTGGCCGAAGCAATCCTTGATGAATATGGAGAAATTGTGGCCACAACTGGGGTTTTTCTATCCGAGCATGGGAAGACTATCATTTCCGTTAAAGCTGTTCAAACGCTTAATGCTTCTTTCAATAAGCCTTCATATGGCTAAAATGGAGAAGGTATAGGAAAAGGGAAGCGTTTTGCTTCCCTTTTCCTTTTTTAGGTTATTAACCAAAGGAAAAAATAGCCGGGATTTGACGCAGACAGTGTATGCAAACGGTTTTGCCTTTAAAGTTATGCACCCTCATCGTTTTACCGCAAAATATACAAGGGTGAAACTGTGCTTTTGTTCGAGCTTGTGTTTTAAAGGGAAGAATGATAGCTTGATGAGCTGACTGTTGGTTTTTAGTAGTCGAGCGAATGTTTGACATGGAATTCCTCCTTGAAGTCAGAAGTCAGAAGTCAGAGGTCAGAGGCCGGAGCCAGATGACGGACAACTTCAGCAAATAAGTAAGTTTGATTGTCACTGGTTATGTTCATAGAAAACTCTATTCATACATTTCCTTTATCATATGCTAATCGAGCTGTCGAAATCCTAAAAAGTGTGCGGGTCAGATTAGGGAAAATTGGTCGATTATAAATGTGGCCCAAAAGGAGTGGGAATCGGTGGAGCAAGAGACAAAGAAGCAATTAAGGGCACTTCCAGCTGTTCATGAAGTGATTTCTCGGCTGGAACATGAAACGGAATTCAGTCCGTTTTTGACGAATGAGAGGCAATTGCCCCGTTTAACTCAGGGAGTTCGACAGGTTTTACAAAGGGCAAGAGAAAATGTCTATAAGAATTCAACGAATTCGGGTTCGTTTGATGAGTTTGAAGCCTCGCTCTGGCCATGGATCTTAAACGAGCTTCGAAAAGAGTTGACGAGTGCGGAATCTAGTCTAAGACGAGTTATCAATGCCACGGGGGTTGTATTGCACACCAATTGCGGAAGAGCTTTACTTGCCCCAGAGGTTGCTCGTTTTGTTGCCGAGCAAGCTGAAAGGTACAGCAATCTTGAGTTGAATATTGAGACTGGGTCGAGGGGATCGCGCTATGTTCATGTTGAAGAGATTTTGTGTCGCTTGACGGGTGCTGAAGCGGCTATGGTGGTCAATAATAATGCTGCCGCTGTATTATTGATGATGAATACCTTTGCTCAAGGAAAAGAGGTCATTGTTTCGCGGGGTGAATTGGTTGAAGTAGGTGGGTCCTTTCGGATTCCTGAGGTTTTAAAAGCAGGTGGGGCCAAACTTGTGGAAGTTGGAAGCACCAATAAAACTTGGCTTAGGGATTATGAATCGGTCATTGGACCGGAAACCGCTTTGTTATTAAAGGTTCATACAAGCAACTATCGGGTGGAAGGATTTACTCATGCCGTTTCTGGAGCCGAGTTGGTTGAGCTTGGGGAAAAACATGGCTTGGCNNCTAGTGACGTTCAGTGGGGATAAATTACTTGGCGGTCCGCAGGCCGGGATTATCGTTGGCAAGAAGGGTTATATAGAGCGCCTTAGGGCAAATCAATTGACCCGAGCTTTGAGGATCGATAAATTAACCTTAGCTGCTCTTGAAGGAACCTTGCGCTTATATGAAAACGGAGGAATAGACGAGATCCCCGTCTGGAGGATGCTCTCCGCCCCTTTGGATACACTACATAAAGCTGCGTCTGAGCTTGTAACAGAACTTCAGTCCAATTCAAGAATTGCCGTTGAGTTGAAAGAGGATGTCTCTCAGGTGGGCGGTGGAGCTTGGCCCACGGTTGAGCTGCCAACATGGGTATGTGCTATTCGTCCAATCCAAGGGAGTGTCCTTGAGTTAGAAGCGTTTTTGCGCTTAGGGACGGTAGCTATATTGGCTCGGATTCACAAGGATTGGGTGCTTGTTGATGTGCGAACTCTGTTAGGTGGAGATCGTGAGGAGATTGTGAGGCGGTTGGGGCAATGGGGAGAGTCAGTTTCTTAGCACGTTCGCACTCGTTTCATCGCTATTCCCTTGATGCCGAGGCTAAAACGCAAAACCTCCTGGCTTTCTGCATGTTAACCGTTGCGTTTCTTAACGCCTCGTCCTCTGCGCTCATTGACGCGATTCCTCTCACATGCTCTCTCAGCTAAGAAACTTCCTCTAGACTTGGGTCGACGGGGGCTAGACCGGAGGGGTGTTGGGGACTGTTTGCGTCAAATGACGCAAATGCGGTTCTTGCTAGTCAATGCCAGTTGTGCAAGTTGGGGGCCGGTTCTTGGCTTGCATGGCTTGCATTCTTAGCTGTTTGCGTTTAGACGCAAATGTGCTTGTGGAATTGGTGAAGTGTTGACGTGGTTTTGATTTAGGTTATAATAAAAGAGTGATGCGTTTGAGTCATTATTTTATAATGAGGCGATGGGTGGTGTGGGGATGGATCTGAATATGAATACGATAAATAAGCTGACGGATAAGGTCAGGTTGACGCAGTTGTCTACTAAGGCGGGCTGAGGATGTAAGATAGGTCCTGCGGACCTGGCGCAAGTTTTGCGTTTCTTACCTCCTAATTTAGAGGATGCCAACCTTATAGTTGGTATGGAGACTTCGGATGATGCTGGTGTTTATCGTATAAATGATGAGCAGGCCATTGTTCAAAGTGTTGATTTTTTTACACCTGTGGTGGATGATCCTTATGCGTTTGGGCAGATTGCTGCGGCGAATGCTTTAAGTGACATCTATGCGATGGGGGCGAAACCACTTACTGCTATGAATCTGGTTTCATTTCCAGTGGGAAAGCTTAATATGGATGTTTTAGCCAAGATTCTTCAAGGTGGGAGTGATAAGATCCGAGAAGCGGGTGCGGTTCTTGTTGGAGGACACTCTATTGATGATCCTGAGCCGAAATATGGGCTGTCGGTCACTGGGATCGTGCATCCGGACCATGTCCTTTCTAATGCCAAAGCCAAGCCAGGGGATAGCTTAGTTCTCACAAAACCACTTGGCGTAGGAATCATCACCACCGGGATTAAACGGGGGATTGTGTCACCTGAAGCGGAAGCAGAAGTCATTCAAGTTATGTCTACTCTGAATAAGGCAGCCGCTGAAGTGGCGATAGCTGTTGGGGTCCATGCTGTCACGGATGTGACCGGCTTTGGGCTGTTAGGGCACTTACATGAAATGCTTGAGGCCAGTGCCTGTAGTGCAGAGGTCTATGCGGAGGCTGTACCAGTCTTAGACAGCGTTTGGGATTGTATCAAACAAAAAGCTATTCCAGGCGGGACGCAAGCCAACCGTCGTCATCTTGAAGATAAGGTAGAGTTTGCTCATGACGTCTCAGAGGAACTTCGGATTGTCCTCCATGATGCGATCACCTCTGGCGGGTTATTATTATCCGTGCCGGAAGATCGTCTTGATAGCCTGATTAAACAGTTAGAAGAGCATAGGACTCTAGCCGCTGCTGTTATAGGGAAAGTTCAAAAAGGCGTACCTGGGAGAATTGCGGTTTTTGGGCGTGCATGATAAAATACCGTGTACTGGTAAGGTAGCGGAGGGATAATGATGATGGATCTATTGCAAACCATGGCTACTTGTTTTGAACAAGTAGCCTTCTTTTTTCCGAGCGGAGACCCCAAAACGCAGGTCAATTTCGAACGGCGTGCGTCTTACTTAGACACCAGGTACTTTTCTAGAGATAGTTTGGCTGATACTCTAAAGGAGTATCATACACACTTAGGAGCCAGTTCGGAAACGCAAACGATGATAGAAGAGCTTAGACATCCAGAAACTCTGACCGTGATTACGGGACAGCAGGCTGGAATTTTGACGGGTCCGTTGTATACCCTTTTTAAAGCGATGACCACGATTCGGCTGGCTAAAGAACAGCGTGAGAAGCTTGGACGTCCGGTAGTTCCGATTTTTTGGATTGCTGGTGATGACCATGATTGGTTGGAGATTCGGGAGACCTACTTCTTAAATGCTGAGGGTAAAGTGATTCCTTGCCACATCCCAGGTAATGGGGAAGGGAAATCGGTTGGTCATCTACCAGTGCCCGCTTGGGAAACCATTGAAACTCAACTGATGGGGATCCCCGAGAGTGAATTCCGAGCCTCTGTTTTGAAACAATGTCGAATCTTTACGGAGCAAGCCGACAACTTAACGCAGTGGTTTGCCTTGACCTTACAGTGGCTGGTTCAAAAATGGGGGCTAATTTTCTTTGATCCTTTGTTACCAGAATTTAAGCGTTTAGCTGCCCCACTGTATGAACAAATATTAAAGCTACACCCTGATGTTCGAGTGGCACTAGCCGAACGGACTAAAGAATGGATAACCTTAGGGTTTGAGCCTCAAATTCAACCAACCGGTGGCGAAGTTAACCTTTTTCTTTCCGTGCCAGAGCGACGGGCTATCCTGAGTAATAATGAGGGTTATTATTTACGCGGCCATAAAAGACAATGGGATTTGGATACCCTAAATTCCTTACTTACTCAAAGACCGGAGCAGTTTTCCCCAAATGTGGTGACTCGACCTGTTGTTCAGGAATTCCTGTTTCCGACCTTGGCCTATGTTGCGGGACCAGGGGAATTGAACTACTGGGCCCAATTAGGGGGGGTCTTTGCAACATTTGGCTTCGTAATGCCGATTCTTTATCCGCGTTTGTCTGCAGTCGTGTTAACTGCCTCCTGGCAAAAATCGTTAAGCAAGCAAGCGTTAACGATTAGTGATGTTTATCGAGGCTTAACGGAACAGAGGGAGCGGTGCGTGCGAGAGCGGGATAACTTGGATATCGATGAACGCTTCAAGAGTTTTAAAACACATATTGAAAAGGGATATGCGGAGCTCGAAGCACTTAAGGAGATTCACGTCAATGTTCAAGACTGGTTGATTCGAAATGAGGTTAAGGTTAATTTCCAACTAGATTATTTACAAAAAAAGATTTGGCAGGCTCAGCGTAAACGATGCAATGATGAACTAAAACGCTTCCAAGAGCTTGAAGATGGGATTACTCCCAATCATTCTAGGCAGGAACGAGTTCTAAATCCCTTGAGTTTTATCGCTCGTTATGGTCTTAACTTTGTAGATCGAATTGCAGAACTTCCCATCGACTCTTTTTCAGAGCATCAGATCCTTTTATAGTTCGTACGTTTCACAAGTTCAATGAACTTACTCCAGATGGAATTAAACACTCCAGCTAGAGTAAGTTCCTATATCTTAAAAAAATGGGTATAATAATACAAGATCCTTAATTATTGGAGTTGGTAATGTGCGGCTCGTGAAGAGATTAGTCCTAATGGCGGTTGCTTTGCTGGGAATTAGTGCGGTTGGGTTTGTTGGGTATAATCAATACTTTGGATTAGGGGGTACGATGCCCAGTGATAATCTGGTGGATTCGCAGAATGTAGGGCTTCGAAATAGAGTCAGCGTATTACTTGTCGGCGCGGATCAACGACCTGACCAGAAAAAGTTTAGTACGGATACGATAATCTTGGCCAGTGTTGATCCAGAAACGAAGCGTACTAGCTTGCTTTCAATCCCTCGTGATACGCGTGTCGCTCTTTCTGGACATGGCTATGTTAAGATAAACGAAATAGTGTCAAAAACCGATTTAGAAACTTTGCAAAAGACAGTCCAGGAGTTAACCGGAGAGGAAATCAAAGGGTATATTCAGACCAATTTCCAAGGATTTAAAAAAATTATTGATACTTTAGGCGGAATTACGGTTGATGTAGAGAAAGATATGTATTATGAAACTGGGGATATCGAGGACGGGTATATTAACTTACGTAAAGGTGTGCAACGCTTAAATGGTGACAAAGCGCTCCAATATGCCCGATTTCGTCACGATGCTTTAGCAGATATTTCTCGAACGGCAAGACAACAGGTTGTGCTGAAAGCGGTTGCCAAAGAGATGTTTCAGTTAAGCACAATTCCGAAACTTCCCTTTCTGATTCCCCAAATTATGAACGCGGTCCATACGAACTTATCCTCTAAAGATATTTTTGTGTTAACTAAAGTAGCCGTTGGATTTGAGAGCTCTAATATGGTTTCACAAACTCTCCCCGGATCATTTTTGGACCTTGATGGAGTAAGTTATTGGAAGGTTGATCCCGTTGAAGTGAAAAGAGTGGTTAGGAACCTGTTTCAAGGGGAGACGACGAAAAAAGTGATTGACCAGGAGAACGTTGATTTACTAAAACCTGTTACGCCAACGCCTAGTAAGCCATTGCCGAAAGTTCCTGGAAACAGCCAAGACCCCAATGGACGAAAATCTCCAGGATATTTAGGAAGTCCACTGGGAAATCTAGAATAATAGAACGAATACAGACCTTTTTCTGCTTGATAGATGGAAAAGGGTCCTTTATTTTTTAATAATAGGACTTACGACCTATGGGGAACGTGATAAAGTATGATATTATTTTAAAAAAGTGAATTTTACAAAAAGTGGGGCGATTCATATGCCAGAAAAAATAGTTCAGGGACGTTCTCAGGAGGAGATTAGAGAAGAGTGGGCACACAATCTCCAAATTCCCCCAGAAGACATAATACTGGAAGTTATTGAAAAACCCACCTTTTTTTCCCGTCAATGGAAAGTCCGGTTAATCTGGGAGGATCAGAATCAAGTTCCCGTGTTGACCCAAAACCAGGTTATTTGGGATGGTGTTATGTATGTCATCGTCCTTGGTGAAGGAGTTAAAGAGTTTATTCCGTTCCCACAGGCTGGTGAAATTTTGTTTAATGGTATGGTTCAGGATCAGCCGTTCCCCGTTAAAAGTGGAGATAAGGTTGAATTCCGACCCTTGGTCCAGGCAGGTCGTTTGACTTGGGACATGCAGGTGTATTTACAGGGATTGTCTGTCGTGGCGAAAGTTAAACATGAATTACCTGGACATTATACCCTTGTTGAAGACATTCCTGTTCAGAAGCCGCTTGATTTAGTACAGCATGTTGCGTGGAAGACTTTACCAGCTCAAGGGGAGATTTGGGATGAGGGCAGATTAATTGTAGACCTTAAGCAATTAAAGGTGATTCATGGACTTAAGCCCGGTATTTGGCAAGAGATTCAAGCCGTGAAAGGTGTAGGTGAGGTTGTCGTTGCCGAAGCAACTCTTCCGGTACCGCCTGAACACGCGCAATTAATAGACTTTGTTGGTGAGCCTCAAGTACTTTCTTACACAGAGGAGAAGAAAATAGATTTTTTTGCCTCAAAAGTAAAATTGGTCAAGGAAGGGGCAGTTCTTGCTCGAAAAGTTCCGGGCAAGCCGGGAGTTCCAGGCCAAGATGTATTAGGTAAAACTTTAGTTGTGCCTCCATTCAAGGATTTTCAATTTTGTGCAAAAATGAATGTCTATCTTTCAGAGGATGGACTAGAAGTGATTGCTAAGTGTGCTGGACAACCTATACGCCTAGACGAACGATCGTATACGGTGGAGAATGTGTATGTTTTACACAAGGATGTTGATCTGGCAACGGGAAGTATTGAATTTCCGGGAGATGTTTTCATAAACGGAAATGTCCATGATGGTCTTCGCGTTTTCGCTGGAGGAAAGATAGAAATTAGGGGATCTGTTTCCCATGCGGAGTTAAGGGCAGAAAAAGGCGCCAAAATTCATCAAAACCTTTTAGGGGGAAAAGTCGTCATTGGAGAGAAATTCGTAGTTCGTTCTGAACTTCTCCGGGGAGTGACTCAGCTACAGGATCAACTGGGTGCTTGTTTGATTAATACGGCTGAGTTAATGAAATCGCCTGGTGCTGTTAGTCTAAAACCAGGACAATGTCTAAAATTGATGCTAGAAAAGCAATTCCCTGAACTTCCTAAAATGTCGGTTAGTATGGAGAAATTTGTGTTGGAACACAAGGATGACGAAATGATTAGCGAAGGCTTGATTGTTTCTATCCGAACAGCAAAACATTTTTTGATGGGATTAGGGCCTTTAGACCCTCAAGCGCTGCCATTTTTGCAACGGGTAAGTCAAGCACTGGAGCAATTTGTTGAAAATATCACGATTGAGATTCCGGAAAAGCTTAGCTTCGTTGCTAGTTATGTGCAGGGTACCGTCATTGAATGTGGGGGTGCCTTTGAATGTCAAAAGGGTACTTATAACTCGGATATTCGTGTCGAAGGAGACCTTACAATTGAAGGGGTATGCCGGGGCGGTAAGATTTTTGCCGGGGGTAAGGTTAGCATTCGAGAACTTGGGAGCTCGGAAGTCAGTTCAACCTTTGTCCAAATCAGCCCCCGAAGCCATCTGCATGTAGATTATTGCCATCCCAATGTCATTATAGCTGTAGGTAAGAGAATAATGCATATAGAAGAAGCCTATAAGGATTTAGAGATCTACCAGGAAAATGGCCGTGTTCAATTTGAAAAGATACGGGCAAATCCCTTATAATTTGATGGATTCATTGTTAAAACACCCACTTCTTCTAAGAGGCGGGTGTTTTATAGTTAAACGAGTTCACTTTAATAACCTGCTGGTGGCAGGTTATTGTTTTTTGGTTTTCTTTAACAACGTTTGGGATTATGCTACACTTAAAGGAACTTGGGTATTACTAATTTACAGAGATTTATAACCTTGAAACATAGTGTGGAAGGAATAGAGTTCGATATGAAAATTATGATTGAATTAGAAGAAGCAAAGGAATTGGTCCTTTCGCGAATCCAGCCAGTCGGGACAGAGTGGGTTGCAATCACGGACGCCTATCAACGCGTATTGGGTCAGGATGTGCTATCCCAAATTGCGATGCCGCCGTTTGCACGCTCGCCGCTAGATGGCTATGCTTACCGAGCGGGAGAGTCTGATTCTCAACCACTCCAATTAAAGGTTGTCAGCGAAATTCCGGCAGGAACTTTTTCAGATCGAGAAATTCTCACAGGAGAGGCTGCCAAGATTTTTACAGGTGCCCCCATTCCGCCTGGTGCCAATTGCGTGGTGCGAATGGAAGACACAGAGTTAGTGAGTGATCAAGTGACAGTTATTCGTCCGGTGTTGCCAAACTCGAATATGGTACCTAAAGGAGAAGAGATTAAAGAAGGAGACACACTCCTCAGACAAGGCTTTTATTTAACCCCACCAGCTCTGGGTTTATTGGCTGCAGTTGGTTTGGATCAGGTCAATGTTTATCGTCGCCCGCGAGTGGGCTTACTCTCGACAGGGTCGGAGCTTATGGACGTTGGGCAATCCTTACTTCCGGCTAAGATTTATAATAGTAACAGTTACACACTGAGAGGCATGCTTCAAGAAGCTGGTTGCGAAGTTTTAACGATTCCTATTGTTTCTGACCAAATGGAAGATACACTTAAGGCCTTGGCAAGAGTTTCAGAGGCTGACCTAATTATTACTACTGGTGGAGCCTCAGTGGGGGATTACGATATTATGCGCCATGCTCTAGCCGAGTTTGGCTGTGAAATGCTGTTTTGGAAATTGGACTTAAAGCCGGGCACTCCTGCTTCTGTCGGACAAAAGGGAAAACAACTCTGTTTCTCCCTTTCGGGCAATCCTGCTGCCGCCATGGTCACGTTTGAACTTCTAGTTCGTCCGGTACTCCGCAAAATTGCTGGGCGTTCTATTCACGAGGAGGAACAATTCTTAGTTAAAATGGCCAGTGGTTTTGGCAAAACGGGTAGACAAAGGCGTTTTTTGCGTGCTCAAGCGGTATTCAAAAATGGAGAAATATGGGCAGACCTTACTCCGGCTCAAGGTTCAGGAATTCTACGTTCGATGATTGGGAGTCATCTATTGGTGGATGTGCCAGCGAACCATGGATCTGTAGAACCTGGGGAACTCTTGATGGCGAGTTGGATTGCGAACTGGGAGAGTTAAGGTCAACAACCACTACCCTAAA
>DOPS01000209.1:11256-11376 GCA_003512645.1 Desulfosporosinus sp. | reverse complement strand
TATTTCCAGCATTTCATGCACGAAATCTTTAGCACTACGGATTATCTGAGGGACTCAATTACGGTTGACTACATGGAATACACCACCTCCTGGCGCATCAACGGAAAGACAAGGGAGCCC
>DOPS01000209.1:10670-11244 GCA_003512645.1 Desulfosporosinus sp. | reverse complement strand
CACGGGCAAAGCAGACTCAAATCAAGGAAGCCTTTGCCTCATGGCTGTTTAAGGATAAGGACAGAGCTGATATCCTGCTTAAAATATACAATGAGAAATTCAATACCATTCGCCCCCGTGTCTATGACGGCAGCCACCTTATCTTTCCCGGCATGAGTGAGGAAATGGAGCTAAGACCCCATCAAAAGAACTTTGCGGCACGGGTTATCTACTCCGGTACGGGACTGGCCGGTCATGTTGTGGGTGCGGGGAAAACGGCGGCGATGATTGCGGCGAGCATGTATCTCAAAAATATTGACGCTATCAAGAAACCCGTCTATGTGGTGCCCAACCACCTGACGGAGCAGTGGGCAAAGGAGTTTTACCGGTTCTTCCCGCAGGCCAACATCCTTGTTACCACCAAAAAAGATTTTGAAGCGAAGAACCGGAACAAGTTTGTTTCTAAAATTGCTATGGGTGAGTATGACGCGGTGATCATCGGCCATTCCCAGTTTGAAAAAATACCTATTTCCAAAGAACGGCAGGAAGCGCAGATCAATTACGAGATCAATCAGCTTTCCTATATCATCAAAAA
>DOPS01000209.1:8510-10525 GCA_003512645.1 Desulfosporosinus sp. | reverse complement strand
GTCCTGCAGCGGTATTTGCAGCCGCAGATGCTGGCAAGATTGGGACTCAACTATTTCGATTCCTGGGCGGCCACCTTTGGTGAAGTGATATCCTCCCTGGAAATCACGCCGGAAGGCTCTGGCTACCGTATGCGCAACCGCTTTGCGAAATTCCACAACCTGCCGGAACTAATGAGCATCTTCCAGCTTGTGGCGGATATCCAGACCGCAGATATGCTGAACCTCCCCATCCCTGAAATCGAGGGCGGCAAGGCAACCATTATTGCCACCGAAGCTACACCCTTCCAGAAGATGATTATGGAAAGCTTTGTGGAGCGTGCGGAAAAAATCCGCAAGCGTGAAGTTGAGCCAGATGAAGATAACATGCTCAAACTCACCGGTGAAGCGAAACTGATGTCCATTGATCCCCGACTGGTTTACGAAGATGCACCTAATGACCCGGACAGCAAATTGAATATAGCCATTGGAAACGTCCTTGATATCTGGCAGGAAAGCTCTGAGCAAAGACTGACACAGCTTGTGTTCTGCGACAGTGGTACGCCAAAGCCCGGACAGTTTAACGTCTACGATGAAATGAAAAGATGTTTGACGGAAAAAGGTGTGCCAGCCGATGAAATCGCCTTTGTCCACGATGCTAAAACCGACGAGCAAAGAGAAAACCTGTTTGAAAAGGTGCGCATGGGTGAAATCCGAATCCTGCTGGGCAGCACAAGCAAGCTTGGCACCGGAACCAACGTACAGGACAGACTGGTTGCGGTCCATCACCTGGACTGTCCATGGCGGCCAAGCGACATTGAGCAACGCGACGGCAGAATACTCCGCCAGGGCAATCAAAACCTTGTTGTCAAAATACTGCGGTATGTCACGAAAGGTACGTTTGACGCTTATCTCTGGCAAATTCAGGAACAAAAATTGAAGTATATCTCACAGGTGATGACGGGCAAGAGCATTTCCCGCTCCTGTGAGGATATGGATGAAACGGTGCTTTCCGCTGCCGAGGTGAAGGCGATTGCGACCTCCAATCCTCTGCTGGCAGAAAAAATGGAAGTGGACAACGAGGTTATACGACTGAAGCTGTTAAAAGGTAATTGGAACAATGAACGTCTGACCCTGGAACGAAATATTAAGGATCAATACCCCGATACCATTGCCTATTGTGAAAAGAAGATTGCAAGCATCCGCAAAGACATGGAATTGCGGGAGAAAACCGAGGGGAAAGACTTTTCGGCGGTGATTGATGGCAAAACCTATGATGAGCGTGTCAAGGCTGGAGAGCAGCTCCTGCTGATAATGAAGCTCCATGACCTTGCGGTAAACGGCGAACCTTTACCTGTCGGTGAATACAGGGGCTTCCGTCTTTTTCTTGTCCTGAATGCCTTTAAACAACTGGACCTGCTGGTAAAAGGCGACAACACCTACAGCACACCCCTTGGCGATTCATCCCTCGGCGGCATAACAAGGCTTGAAAACGTAGTTGAAAAGATACCCACGGTGCTGATGAATATGGAGCAAAAGCTGGCGGATACCCAAACTCAGCTTGAAGAAGCCAGGAAGGAAGTCCAAAAGCCCTTTGAATTTGAACAGCGCCTGAACGAGTATTCGGCGCGGCAGGCAGAGATCAATACCAGGCTGGAGTTTAAGGAGTTTCAAAAACAAGAGGAAGTCATATTTGAAGAAAAAACCGCGGCTGAGACAGAGAAGGCCAGTAATAAAGAAGCCTGGGAGGCGGAATATGTTTAAACCGCTTTCCCAGGCTTTGCTTTTAATGCCAATCCAGAAAGTATTGCCATGTCCATCCCCCTCTTGTGATTAGTCCGTTGTTAGACGCCGTTCTGGTTCTCCAGAGCATCCTCTAAAGCAGCCCTCAATTTTGAAAACCTATATTCAAAATTAGCACTGAGAATTTTCTTTGGAACAACCCGTTGTCCATGTAATAACATCTCCGCCATTTGACCTAATACTATTTTCAACAAAATCTCTGGAACTGGTAACCATGATGGTCTATTTAGAACTTC
>DOPS01000209.1:8310-8484 GCA_003512645.1 Desulfosporosinus sp. | reverse complement strand
CTCCTGATGGTCGATTATGAACCTTATCATTCTCGATAAATCTTGGATGTGTATCCAGGAGAGCCATTGATTTCCCGTACCCATTGGGCCTCCTATGTAGAGTTTAAATGGAAATGCCATTCTGTTTAGTGCGCCTTCATTTCCTAAAACTACGCCAATCCGAATAGTTACAAC
>DOPS01000209.1:0-8231 GCA_003512645.1 Desulfosporosinus sp. | reverse complement strand
ATTGATAGCCGTAACAATTGCTCTAGTAGTTCTAATCCTACTTGCTAAAATCTCCTCTTTCACTGAGTTGATCCATCGACGATTACCGATTGACTCACCCGCTAAGTTGATCACTACGTCAGTTTGCTGTAGCTCATAAATCGAAGATAGAGGAGAAACATTGTCCCATTCTATTACCTTAACTTTATTTTCAAAGCTGCTGGCAGTTTTTTGGGGATTTCTCGTTACAACATATACCTGATATCCATTCTTAAGTAATTCCCCTATAAGATTTCTTCCGACGAAACCCGTCCCACCAAAAATTAACACATTCATCTTTCTACCTCCGAAATGGCGTCTAACGTTAGGCGGCGGACTAATGCCCCTTTATTCAGAGACGACCATGGACGGGAGTCCCTTTGAACTTCCCCCGAACTGTATTAATGCACTAAATAAGAATATTGTGCATTACGAGCTCTTATTAATATAACCTAAATTATGTCAAAGCGGTTAATTCTCCCATTGTAACTAACATGCAAATTACATTGAGCATTGGTTGTTTACCTCCCAAATTGTTACTTCAATTAGGCCGATGTGTTATTAAAAACCAGCCCTGGTTTATTATGATATCTATAATAATAAAAAGAAAAAGCGTAGTTTTGTTAAATATTTAACATTTTTTTGTTATCTGTGATGTTAGTATTTATATACAACTAGTTGTTAGATCCAAGGACTTGGTATCATGTTAAGAAGTAGGTGATATTAAAATGAAGGTGCACATAGTTGCCTGTGGCATCTTCCAATTGGAGCTTGAACGAGTACTAGAGGAAATAAACGCGGAATGGGCACCTGCCGATGAGTTCAAAGTTACCTTTACATCTCCGGCTTTGCATGTAGACTTTGCTAAACTAAAACATGGCGTAGTTGAAGCACTGGATATGGTGAATGAAGAAAAGACAGTCCTCTTTTTCGGTTCTATGTGCCATCCTGAGCTTGCCGAGTTCACGGAAAAATACCATGTTATCAGGCAGCAACCCAGTAATTGTATCGAATTGGTTTTAGGTAAGGAACGGCAAAAGGAGTTGGAGGAATCCGCTCGAGTATTCTACATCACTCCAGGATGGTTGCGTAATTGGCAAAATATTTTTAGACAGGGACTGGGCTGGGACGAGATAGACGCTAGGCAGAATTTTGGTTTCTATGATAAGGTTCTGCTGCTAGACACCGGTGTTTTCGAATTCAATTATGAGGATATTCTTGAATTTTACGAATATACACAAGTGCCAATCGAAATTCAGAGCGTCGAACTAGTCGAATTTAAAAAGCATGTGCTTGGAACTTTAAAGGAAGCATTGGCCCTCCACTGACCCCGGTTAAACAAGTAAATATTCAAAAAAATATATAAGGAGTGAATTTGCATGGTTTTAACTGAAGAAATTAAAGAATTTATTTCAAAGGCTCCGTTTATTCCCATAACTACTGTTTCCTCCAATGGAGACCCGCACATGATCGTAGTGGGAAAAGTAGCGGAAGTCAGGGAAGAGGACATCCTAGGGTTTGGCATCTATAAAATGGAAGTTACTCAACAGAACATTAAGGATAACGGAAAGATGCAGGTTGTATTAGCAACAATGGATGGTGGACCTAAAGGCTTCAGGCTTGAAGGCCAAGCATGCATAGAAGAGAAACTTGTATTGTTTAAAGCAGATAAAGTACAAAAGCTTCTCTAGTAATTTCTTCAAATGTACAATAATCTCTCTCCTAAAGAGGGATTATTGTTTTTTACTTTGTAGTAGAGCTGAACCTTTTTTGATACACTTGCTTTAGATAAAATGTTTACAGGGGGGAAAGGTATGAAGCGTTGCCTCATCTGCCTTCAGGAATTGGACCTGTTTCAGGGACTAGAACGAGTGCAATTCACAAGCTTGTGTCAATGTACAATTAGAAAGAGGTTGTCAAAGGGACACTATCTCTTTCATCAAGGAGATTTAACAGGTACCATATTCTTAATAAAGTCAGGTAAGCTAAAACTTGTTCAAAATGCTGAAGATGGACATGAAACGATTCTGGATATTTGCGGTCCTGGAGAAGTACTTGGTGAATTGTCTTTATATCAGGAACAAAAGGAACATTCCAGTGCTATAGCCATGGAAGAAGCATGCATCTGCTGTTTCAGTAAAATTCAATTTGAATCGTTAATCAAGCAAGATCCCTCTTTTGCCTTAAGGATTATAAACTACTTAGGGCAGAAGCGTTATGATAATATCTTAAATTCAGAGAAGGAGTCCAGAGGAACTGTTAAAGAAAAATTATTAAGGCTTTTTTATAGTCTTGCCGAACAATATGGGCGAAAATTGCCGAACTCTACAATGATCGATTTAATAATTACTCAACAAGAATTAGCTGATATGATTGGTTCATCGCGGGTCATGGTCATACAGGCACTTAATGTGCTGAAAGAAGCCAATATCATAGACCGGAAAAAGAGATATTACATCCTAAAAGACGATCCATGTCTCAGTACTCATATATTTTAAATAAATATGATCCAGCCAGTTTCAATTAGTAAACAAGAGGAAGACCAGATAGTTATTCTTCTGTGGTCCTCCCCTTTTGCGTTAAATTCGATTTGTATATCACTTGTTTACATGGTAAGCTCTCCTTCACAATTTCCTACGGTTGTGCCATAAGTTATTAACTAATTATACCATAAATATCAAATAAAATTTTTTCAATGAACTAAGCTGCTACCATGTGGGCGGCTTTTTTGTATTCAAAGTTAAAAAAGATCTGTAACTATATCTTTTAGAAAGGATGTGATACCCATGCCGATGGTGGCAACAAAAAGACCCTATACCCTGGTTGTTGTGCCTGATGATGATCCGATAAATCCGCGCGAAGAATGGGACAATTTCGGTACAATGGTTTGCTTCCACAGGCGGTACACGCTGGGCGACGAACATCACTACGACGGCGCGGAAGAATTCTTTCAAAAATTGGTACAGGACAGTATCCCGGATCAAGATGTAATTTCTTATATTATGAATGGCAATGCGGATGGCTTGAAGCTGGAATATAACAAGTCCGCTCATGAATGGGAGCTTAATTCTTACTCTGATTTTTCCAAGAAGTGGTATACCGAATATACCCTCTCCGCACCGTTAAAAGGCAGCGAAACCGAACTGAGCGAAGCGATCCTTGAACAAATGCAGTGGCAGGACTTGAAAACACTGTCTGAAGAAGCATATTGTATTCTTCCTGTCTATATGTACGACCATAGCGGCTTGACGGTAAATACCACCGGATTTAGCTGCCCATGGGACAGCGGCCTATTAGGGTGGATATATGTTTCCCACGATAAGGTAAAGGAAGAATTCGGGGAGGTCACGCCTGAAACCGTTAAAAAGGCCGAAAAGCTGCTGGATGGCGAAGTGAAGGATTATGATTACTATCTGACTGGCAAGTGCTACGGCTTCAAGCTGTATAAAAAAGAAGAAGAAATAGATAGCTGCTGGGGCTTCCTGGGCGATTTCCGGGACGTACAGGACAGCATCAAAGGGCATCTGCCCGATGAATGCAAGGATATTGTGGAAATTCTGCAAGACCGTTGGGACAACGCCAGCGTGGAGGATATCCTGGAGGAAATTCAGGAAAACGACGATAAGGACGAACTTGATTGTGAATTGGACGATGAGCTTACCGATGAAGATGAAATGGAGGTGGATTGATGATAACACGGTTTGAGAATGTCAATGTCATCGAAGCACTCAGAAAAATAATGATGCACAACACCGAGCATTACCAGTCGGATTTTGAATATGACATCGCAAGACTGCAAAAAGCCGCAGAGGACAGCCGAGGCAGCCGACATTTCCTGTGGCTGTCCCGTGGGTTCGGCACCTGGTGTTTTGAAGAACGGGACGTATATATCCGAAACACCCACGCCTTTAACACCTGGGACTATTACAATCATTCCAGCGAAAACGTTAAAGCATTCGCGGTAGAGATCGAAGCCTTGCAGGACAAAGCTGTCGTCGGCCATGTTTTTGAGCTGGACTACAAAACGCATATCGAGGATGTGCGGAAAAACTGCTTTAACGCACGATCGGTTGATGCGGTTTTCAAGCACCCCGATAGCAGCAACGGCTATGTCCGCAAGTTTGACATCGACGAGTACAACACTAACTGGTACAGCATCGGCCAGCGTTACGGTGAGATTGAAACGCTACTCTATGAGGTGGGTGATGAACAGCGGCTGCAAGATGTTTTGTGCAAGGCAAGGCAGATACGGATAATGAATACCACCGCCGGAAACCTGGACGAATACATTGCCGCAATGGTAAAGGAACGCTTCCACAGCTACGGCTACACCCGTGACGATATGGTATTCACCACACCCGGAGACGTTTTTGACGCCCTGGAGCATAAGGTCCCCGTATACATGCTGTCCAAAGACAACATCAGGGAACCTTTCATCAGCACTAACGAAATCAGCTATCATATCTTTCACAAGGGTATTTTCGGCATGGCGCCGGAGGATAAACGGCTGCTGGAATACCTGCTGGCTCTGCCTGAGAACCGGGCGGAGCTTTTTAACCGGACAGAGTTAAATCAGATTTACACTCTTGCCATTGCTGCCGGACAATTGGGCGACCTGGATAAAAATGGGCTTAAAACCCTGGAAGCTATTGTATATAAGCTGGACAGGGTGCTTCCTGCCCCTCTTGAACCTGCGGAAAATGTGCGGGAGATTGACCACGAACTGGAGGTGTGACGCAGCCTATGGCACAAACGGCAACGAAACCCCTTCGCTTCACCGAGGAACAGATCGAACAGGCCAACCAGGTCAGCCTGATGGAGCTTGCCCAGCAGTATGGCTTCAAGCTGGAAAAGGGAGGGCGCAAAGCCTTCCATGCTCAAAATTCTGGCGGTCTCTACATCTTCAAGGACAGCAACCGCTTTTACCACTGGGGCTCTGGTTCAAAGGGCGGAGCCATTGATTTTGTGATGAAATACAGCGACAAGACCTTTGCCGAAGCTGTGGCACAGCTGATTGGAGAAAACTATGAGCCATATATCAGGGAGCGTACACCTTATATAAAGGAAGAAAAAGGCCCGCTGGTACTGCTCGAAAAAGCACAGAATTTCAAACGCGTCTATTGGTATCTCATTTCTGTGCGCGGCATTGAGCCGGAAATCGTCAGCCACTTTATGAATGTCAAAAGGCTGTACCAGGAGGCCAAATACGGCAATTGCGTATTTGTTGGATATGATGTGGACGGAACACCGAAATACTGCGCTATGCGGTCGTCAAGTGAAAAAAGCGACTTTAAAATGGATACCGTAAACTCTGATAAAAGCTATCCCTTTTATAATGAAGGGAAAAGCGATTTATTGATTGCCAATGAAAGTCCTATAGATTTAATGAGCCATGCGACACTTGCCAAAATATTTTACAGTAAGGATTGGAAAGAGGATCACCGCATATCTCTCGGCTGTCTGTGGGATGGCGCTCTTGAACGCTATCTGCAAAGTCATCCCGACATTAAGCGGATCGTTTTTGCGGTAGATAACGACTACCTCTCCCGCAACAAGGAGGGAGTGTTTACTAATTGGGGACAGCAGGCGGCTGCCAAATGGTGCGGCAAGTATGGGGAGAAAGGCTATGAATGTGCTGTACACCGGCCTCATCTAAAGGACTTCAACAAGGATTTGACCGAAATGCGCAAAGGCAGAACGCCGAAGGATTTAGACCGTCAGCGGGAAACCGAGCTTCAGGCCGAGTTTGAAAAGGATGCCGTGGAGGAACCGCCCGATGAACAGGAGGATGAATATGAGCGTTGAGGGCATCACTTCCCTTCCATTTCTTTTCTGCCTGCGTTGGCGCCGAGGTATGAGTATGAGAATGAGGAAAACGGCCAAAACAGGAGCAGTAACTTTTTCAGGATGTTGCGAAGATGCACTTTCGTTGAAACAACTGGCATAATACGGTATAATAATTTGAGCATAGCTGTTACTAATAAACACGTAAGGAGTTATGACATATGGAACCTAAATACCGTATGACGGTTGAGCAAAACATTTTCGTTGCGAAACGGAATATTATTGATTATATCTGGAAAAGTGCAAAATTAGAGGGCCTGGCAGTGACATACCCTGATACGGAGGCCATCTATAACGGAATGAGCGTCTCCGGCGTAAAGGTGTCCGATATTATCGCGGTCAACAATCTAAAGCACACTTGGCAGTTTGTTTTGGAAAATCTAAGCTACCCGATAGACTATCCGTATATCTGCAAAATAAACCAACTGGTGGGCGGCGACAACCTTATCATTAATGCCGGATTTTTGAGGAAAGTTCCCGTAACCATAGGCGGTACGTCATGGCGTCCGGACATACCCATCGAGTCGCAAATCAAGGAAGAACTGTCGGGGATTCATCATATCGAAAATCCTACGGACAGGGCAATCACTTTAATGCTGTATCTCATGAGGAAGCAGATGTTTCTTGACGGGAACAAGCGGACAGCCATGCTTGCGGGCAATCAGGTGATGATTTCGTCCGGCTGCGGTGTTATTTCCGTTCCTATCGAGCAGCAGAGGGAGTTTACAACCATGCTGGTGCAATTCTATGAGTCGAATGATATGGAACCGCTGAAAGCCTTTGTGTATGACCACTGTATCGACGGAATTGAGTTTGAGCCCGAGGCAGAATTAGAAACGCATTTTGGGGACAAATATGAGAACGAGGATGATGAAGATTTAGAACAATAACCAAAACATGTCGAAGGCGCTGCGAGAAAGTAGCGCCTATTTTTTTTGCTCTGTCGTATAGGCGGAGTTTTTTATTTAGAACTGAAATTCTATATGCTCATGGTAAGGTAAATAAGACCTAAAATACTTTTTTTCATCCGAACAAAAACCGCCCCGCAGGGCGCCCCGTATCCAAAGGACACGGCGAAGCCTGTCCTTTGGATTTAGGCAGGAATAGATTTGTTGAACAAATCGTCAAAACGGCTTGCCGACAGTGTCGGCAACGTTGTTAAAACCCTATATATATTGTTAGTTTTTTGTTAAAGCGAAAGGCGGTGTTCATGGAACGCTGGCAGTTGGTACAGCGCCAGAGTCTCCCGCTTGAAGCAAAGATAATATTAACAGAGCAAAGAATCCGAGAGTGGGTGGATTACTATGGCCTTTACGGAACCTATGTAAGCTATTCCGGCGGCAAGGATTCCACTGTTCTTCTGGATATTTGCCGCCGCTTGTATCCGTCCATAACGGCGGCGTTTTGTGATACAGGCCTGGAGTATCCCGAAGTGCGGGAGCATGTAAAGCAGATGCCCAACGTGGAATGGTTGAAACCTAAAGTCCCTTTTAAGGAAGTCTTGCAGAAATACGGCTATCCCATTATCTCCAAGGAGTATGCCGACTATATCCACCGGCTGCAGCGTTCGCCGGACAATGAGGCGATTCGTAATAAAGTGATTAACGGGATCTGCGTCAGCGGACGGCCAACCAGTTTTAAGCTCCCGCAAAAGTGGCATTATCTCATTGACAGCGGAATTAAAATCAGCGCGGACTGCTGCGGAGTAATGAAGAAATCGCCGCTGAAATCGTTTGAAAAGAAAAACGGCGTGTTTCCCATTCTCGGTATTATGGCAGCTGAGAGCAAACGCCGGGAACAGAATTATCTGAAAGACGGGTGCAACGCCTTCAAGCTCAAGCGGCCCCAATCCCGCCCCATCTCCATCTGGACGGAGCAGGATGTTTTACAGTATATCGTCATAGAAAAGCTGCCCATTGCTAAATGCTACGGCGAAGTCGTACCAGCAAGCGGGCAGCTTTCTTTATTTGACCCGCCCCTACTGGAAACAACCCTATGCAAGCGTACCGGCTGCGTCTTCTGCGGCTTTGGCTGCCATCTTGAGAAAGAGCCGAACCGATTTCAACGGTTGAAAGTGACGCACCCGAAGCTGTGGAAGTATTGTATGAAGCCTGTGGAAACAGGCGGGCTGGGGATGAGGCCGGTGTTGTTTGCCTATGGCGTAAAAATCGAATAAACCAAAGGAGTTTTCACGATGATGAAACAAGAATCTGCAATAAAGCAAAAAGACTATGAAAGAGCTTCCCGGCATTTAGAGAAGCTCTTTGAAGTTGATTCGGATATCACGGAACAAATCAACAGAGGCCTCCAAGATTACGGAGCCAATGGGTTTTTCAGAAACCTTGAGACTTTCGGTTTTTCAGAAGATG
>DOPS01000205.1:276-10229 GCA_003512645.1 Desulfosporosinus sp. | reverse complement strand
GCACCGGTTTATTAAGCGCTTACAGTTAATCGAGAAAGGTATGAAATTTACCGTTACCTCTTACAGAAAATTACTGTTGAGAATTTACCAGCAGACCATGTAGCATGGGATTTAAACAGACAGGGAGTACCGTCACCCAGAAATGGTAGATGGTATGGTAACACTATCCAGCGGATTCTTTTGGATGAAACACATTTAGGTATGGTCATTTCTAATAAGAGTGCTGGTGATGGTCACAAGGTAAAGCGAAGCAAGGACAGCAAGGATGTAATTTATTTTCCAAGGGAAGAATGGGTTATTGTTGAGAACTGTCACGAAGCTGTTAAAACTGAAAAAGAGCATGCTAAAGTGCAAATGTTTTTCTCCAGAGTGATAACAACAACCCCAAAGAAAAGGGGTAGTAGGATATATCCCCTGTCTGGTTTAGTAAAATGTGCAAGGTGTGGTCATACTATGGTAGTTAGATATCGGTCTGATAATAAAACCATAGGACAGATTTTACCCTGCTGGTACAAAGATAAATATGGAACGAAATGTAGCAACAGTGGTGGGAAATCTATGATTGCTCAAACGTTTATATTGGGAGAATTAGCATTGTATGAGAAGGAATTAAGGCTGTCTACATCTGGTGATATTGCTGACAATAAAAGTCTAGTTAAAGAGATTGACATGACCCTTACAGAAATATCCAAGCTAGAACGCAAGGTCACAAAGGTCAACGAACTGGTTGAAGAAGAATTTTACACCATGATAGAGGCAAGGCAGAGAAAAGCTGAAATCAAAGTTGCTCTGGACAGTGCGGAAACTAAACTTAATCTTCTGCAACTAAAGTTAGACAACAGTAAAGAAATGACCGATATCGAACGTCTTAATATCATCGACAAATTTCAGGTTCAAATTACAAAAGGCAATCTTACTGACACAGAATTGAATGAACTGTATAAATCTATAATATCCCACATTGTTTGGAATAGGAAAGATGACACTTATGTAATAGAAGTAAATTTTCTATAGGGACTTAAAGTATATACAGTTGCTCTGGGATATACTATCAGAAATGAACTATAAAGGAGGTGTTGCCCATGATAACCACTCAAAAAATGCCCAATAGATTATCCAAGGAAAAATCACCATATCTTCTTCAACACGCGAATAATCCTGTAGACTGGAATCCTTGGGGAGAAGAAGCTTTTCAGAAAGCGAAGGCTGAGAACAAGCCAATTTTCCTATCTATTGGGTATTCTTAGTGGGTCACGAAGTTTACATGTCACTGGTGGCACTCCTGTTTCTAAAACAAATTGAAGGAAACGAACGAGTTCAGCATTTCTACGCCGAACCCGTTCGTTTCTATTTATAAGCGTTTTCATACCATTCTTTTGAGATATTAATCGCAACTGAATCCTGACCACCATTAACAACACTTCTTCAAAATCCCCCTATACTGAATGGGTTTTTATCATCTGAGACCTCTTGAATTATTACAATAGGGTCTGAAATCAGTCCATATTTTTCATCTTCCGGATACGTCACTGCAATGGTAGGATTATTACCGGCATATGCTATAATACTCTCCATTGAATCCCATTTCGTGCATAGAAAAAAATGAGCGTGTTCTCTTTGCTCAACAATTTTCAAATAGGCGCCCCTGTTTCCCTTAATTGCCAAGGTATCTTCTACTCCAGTTTCATTTTCATATTTTTCAAATGCATCTTTCATTTCAATTGGAACAATTCCATGCCATGTTCTTGATATCATTTTTCATTCACCTCTTCAATTATCGCCAATACATCATCAGGCAAACCCAAATCAATGTAAGAATTTTCGACCAATTCTCAGCCAATAATTCCTTTAATTGACTCAGCACATATTGATACTGCTTTATCTATCTCTTCTTCGTTAATAGTCAATGGTGGATTAAAGTATAGCACGTTCCCAAGTGGTCTTAAGATCAGACCTTTCGCCAAAGCATTTTTGTAAATATGATAACCCATTCTAAGTCTTGAATCATATTCTTCCTTTGTGTTCTTGTCAATTACCAATTCCATAGCATTTACTAAGCCAATATGTCTAATTTCGCCAATATGTGAATGATCAAATAAGGCTCCATTTAATTTATTGTGAAGATATTCTGCTCTTACTGCGGCTTTCTCCAAAATATGATCTTCTCTTAATAGTTTCAGAACGGCCAATGCCGCTGAACAGCCAAGAGGATTTCCACTATAGGTATGGCTATGCATGAATGCCTTTCCTTCATTATAATCTGCGTAAAATGCATCGTAAATTTCATTGGTCGTAATAGTTATAGCCATTGGCATATAACCGCCTGTCAAGCCTTTGGAGATACACATAATGTCAGGGCTTACCTCCGCATAATCAAAGGCAAACATTATTCCTGTTCTGCCAAAACCTGTCGCAATTTCATCTGCAATTAAAAGCACGTGATACTTATCACATAAGGCACGAAGTTTTTTCAAATAGATGGCAGGATAGATTCTCATACCAGCACTTCCTTGGAGCAGCGGCTCTACAATCATTGCACAGGTTTCATCTGCATGTTCAGCAAATGCCCTTTCCGCATGCTCAAAACATTCAACATTACAATCACTTCTGCATTTTCCATAAGGGCATCTATAGCAGTCGGGGGCTTCCACATGAATGGTGTCCATTAACATAGGCTTATATATTTTGGCGTATAAATCCATATTTCCAACCGACAATGCTCCAATAGTTTCTCCATGATACCCTTCTGTCAGACACATGAATTTAGTTTTCTTTTGATGTCCTGTCTGATACTGATATTGAAAGCTCATCTTTAAGGCGCATTCTACCGAGGCAGAACCATTGTCCGAAAAATTAAACTTGGTAAGTCCTTTGGGTATAATCTCCATTAACTGTTCGCAAAGAGCAATGGCCGGTTCATGCGAGAAGTTGGCGAAGATAACGTGCTCTAACTTATCCAGTTGCAACTTTATAGATTTATTAATCTCTGGATTACAATGTCCTAAAAGATTGCACCACCATGAACTTACGATATCGATGTATTCCTTACCTTCTTTATCGTATAAATAGACTCCTTTTCCATGGTCGATAATAATCGGCTTTAGTTCTTCATAATCTTTCATCTGTGAACAGGGGTGCCAGATATACTTTAAGTCCTTTTCTACTAAATTCATCTTTACCCTTCTTTCTGTTTACTTTCAGGGCTGTCAGTCATATAAGTCAACGAGTTTATCTGCATCCATGTTAAGTTCTGTATCATTGTTTTTTATGAAAGCTAATACAGGAAGACCTGTCATGATTTCTACCATCTTTTTATTATCTTCTTCCATAACATTGCCTTCATGGCAATGATTAAATATGATTCCCTTCATTGAAATATTTTTCTGCCTCATATATTCAACCGTCAATACTGCTGCATTTATAGTTCCTAGCCCAGCATCTGCAATAATCACAGTACTTAAATCCAATTCCTCAATTATATCCTCAAGCATAATCTTGATATCGTCATAACGAATAGGACATATGATTCCTCCGCTGCCTTCCACGGTAACATAGTCATATTGGGAGGCTGCTTTCTTGTAGGCAGCCTTAACAACATCCATTTCCACAGGATTGCCTTCTATCCTAGCTGCCAGATGTGGGGAGACTGGCTTTTCATAAACATATGACACAAGATTTTCTATCTTTTCTCCAATATTCGCTACCCGATTAACGTAGTCTGCATCACCTGGAATTAAACCATTCTCTGTAACTTCTGCCCCACTTAATGCAGCTTTATAATATCCTGCCTTGTATCCGGCATCACGAAGTTTTTTCACAATTAACCCCGTAACAAAAGTTTTTCCGACATCAGTTCCCGTTGCTGTAATAAAAATTCCTTTACTCATTCCATAACACAGCCTTATAACCTAATTTCTTTAAGAGTTCCATATCTTGTTCAATAGAAATTCCAGATGTGGTAAGCATGTCTCCTGAAATAGCTGCATTTGCTCCTGACTGGAAACATTTTAATCCCTTGTCCGCTAATAATCCTCGGCCACCTGCAAGACGAATTGAGGCATTCGGCACCAAGAAACGGAATACCGCTACAATTCTGCACATATCCTCATTCGTAAGTTTCTTCACATTTTCGTAAGGAGTCCCGGGAATAGGAATCAGAATATTCACAGGAATCGAACGGATACCTAATTCTCTAATGGTAAGCACCATGTCAATTCTGTCTTCCATGGTCTCGCCAAGTCCCATAATACCTCCGCTGCAGACATTCAAGCCTGCCCTTTTAGCAGCCTTTATCGTCTCAATCTTTTCCTCATAAGAATGGGTAGTACAAACTTTTGGAAAGTTTCTTCTGGAGGTTTCCAAGTTATTATGTACTCTGCTTACGCCCGCCTCTTTCAATTTAATGAACTGTTCTTCAGCCAAAAGTCCAAAGGAAGTACAAACAGCAATCCCTGTTTCGTTTCTAATAACGCGTATGCTTTCACATACCTTATCTACTTCCTGTTCGTTCAGTTTCTTAGACGAGGTAACTATGGAATAACGAAGTACTCCTCTTTGATCGTTGTACTTAGCCTGTTCCACAAGTGTTTCGGTATCCAGAAGTGAATATTCTTCTATTTTAGTACTGGAAAATGCTGATTGAGCACAATATTTGCAGTTTTCGGCACATCTTCCACTCTTCCCATTAATGATGGCACAAATATCAAAGTGGTTTCCGCAAAAGTGTTTTCTTATCTCATTTGCAGCAGAGCAAATTTCTTCTAATGGAGCGTCGGCAATGATCATTGCTTCTTCCTTTGATATCATGGCTCCATTTATTACTTTTTCGTTGTAATGTCGAATACTATTCATTTATTCTTCCCTCCCTCTTTGATACTTGTTGACAATATTCCCAATAGCCTCAGCCGTGCGTTTCAGTTCTTCCTTGGTATGAGTTGACATCAATGTTACTCGAAGCCTCGCGCTCCCTTTCTTAACGGTAGGGTATCGAATAGCTGAAATATAATAACCTTGTTCAAATAATTCCTTCGATATCTCCATTGCTTTTTTCTCATTACCAATAACAATCGGAATAATGGCAGTTTTTGAATCCGCCGCAATTCCCGATTTTCTCAAACATTGACAAAAGTATCGGACATTTTCCTGCAATGCTTGTACCCTTTGAGGCTCATTCATTATTAGTTCAATTGCTTTTATTGAGGATGCCATAACAGCAGGGGACAAGGAGGTCGAAAATATAAAACTTCGTGATTTATTTTTTAGATATTCAATCAAGATTTGTCTTCCACATACAAACCCACCTTCACTTCCAATTGACTTGCTTAATGTTCCCATAATAATATCGGGTTTTTTATCTAGATGGTAATATTCTACTGTCCCTAGTCCTTTTTCACCGATTACCCCTGTGGCATGTGCCTCGTCGATCATAGAAAACAACCCATATTTCTCCGCGATTTCTAATAAGCGCGGCAAATTCACGATATCGCCATCCATGCTAAAAACAGCATCACTTACGATCAATCCTTTCACACACGGATTGGCCTTTATTTTATCTTCTAAGTCGTTCATATCATTATGATGATATACTACAATTTTTGCCTTACTTAATCGGCACCCATCGATGATACTGGCATGATTTAACTCATCGCTAAAGATAATATCATCCTTTGAACAAAGTGCAGAAATAATCCCCAGGTTTGCCATATATCCGGTATTATAAACTAAAGTTGCCTCGGTCTCTTTGAATTTTGCTAATAACTTTTCCAACTGATTATGTATTATGGTTGTACCTGTCGTTAAGCGCGATCCACCCGAGCCTGCACCGTACTCCTCCACAATTTTAATGGTATAGGTTTTTACCTGTGCATCATTCGACATATCCAAATAACTGTTAGAAGCGAGCATAAGCATATCTTTACCCTGAAAGCTGACATGAGCACTTTGGGCTGAAGAAAGTTCATTCATACTTCGGTACAAGTTGTTGTTTTTAAAATTTTCTAATGTATTCTCTATGAAATTCCATTTATTATTCGTAAGGGAACGTACATTTTTAACTAAAACCTTTTGCTTTTCCAGATAGTCAATGCAGCTTTGGACTTCAGAAACTCCCCCCCTATAGAGAAAGATCCTGCCACCATCCTGACTTCCTATTTCTTTAAGTTTTGTAATACGTACATAGCCTGTTTCCTTAGACGCTACATAACCTGTTACATAATCCGGATCATCAGAAATACAAATCTCACCAATAATATTTGGAGCATACGCTACCTTCGTGGCTAATACGATCGCTTCATTATAGTGGTTCTTGACTTCTTTATTTTCTGGCAGGAAAGAATCATCTGCATCCATATAGGTAGCACGAATTCCTCTCTCTTGGTCAGGCTCCAATCTTTCCAAGGTGTCTACATCCAACAAGATAGCGCCCCGCATATTATTGGTTTCGTGTAATTTCTCGACAATTTCCTTGGCATTTCCAATATTCATCTTTTCAAGAATAATTGCTATCCTTGTGAGACCCTCTTGATAATTTTCTACATGAACAGTGCTGACAGGTAATGAATCCAAGTATAAAATATCATCTTTATTCAGATTCTCAATTTTAAGATTAATAAAATTCGCTTTACCTTTGGCATGGTTCAACGCTCTATTTAATAAAGCTTCCAAATATAAACCAATGCTGCCTTCACTTACTATTTTCTCTGCGCCTGAAATATGTTTGTCTATTCCATCTTTGCGATTACTTGCTCTCATTTTCAGACTATATAGCTCCATAACCTTCACCTGATTTCTTAAATCTAAATTTAATCTCCTGTAAAAATTTCCATACCATAATAGAAACATAAAAAAATTAAAAATCTCGAACTTGGAATCATCAAGCACAACACGTAGAGGTTAAAAAATTTTTCACCTTTGTTTCGGTAAAACTCTGTAATTAAATAATATATATTTTCCTTTCTTATTGTCAACTATTTTTTTATAATTAGGTTTACAATGAAGACGGATTTCCGTGACAATTTTAAGTCAGGCTTTTATAGACCAGTTTCAGATTTAAGAAACAGCGCAAATTACATTTCAGAGTTCTCCAAATAAATTAAGAGAGCCAATTTTAATTTTGGTTCTCCCCAATTGAAAGATTGATGAGATAAATTACTTATCACTGATGTCAATCCAATTACTATAACAAAATCTCTTTACTTTTTACAATAAAAACTCCACTAAAATAAATACCCCCCTTTGCCGATTTCACAACAAAGGGAGGTCGCTGTATCTTGACTCAGAAGTGAAAATATAAAAAGCGCTTGTCTATCCAAGCTAATATATTTTGATACATTTGTAATATAGGTCTTTAACGAAGGTTATAATATACTGCCTATTAATCCTTTGACCTTCAATATTCTTCTTTCGTAAAAGCTTAACAGCAACAAAAATACATACAGTGCCATAAATTACCTTCATCTAGAATTCAACAAATTGCTAGAATATTCCTGCCAAATACTAGCTTCAAAAAAACAATAAACCAGAGCATATCAAAGATGTTCTGGTAAAAGAAATTATAAACTTATTTAATTCCCGTTCACAAATCCATATGACTCAACACTTTAACATAATTGACTTTTTGATAACCTCGCTTTAAGGTTAACAAAAAAACCGTTAATTCAGTTAGAAGAAAAATCAAATTGAATTACTCGACATTTTATGGGAATTATAGCTATGTAAAAGGTCATACTAGATTAAATGTTATAAATGAGATTAATTCTAGAGGAGGTGATTGCCCATGACAACAATGAATAAAATACCCAATAGATTAGCTAATGAAAAGTCTCCCTACTTGCTCCAACACGCATATAATCCAGTTAACTGGTATCCATGGAGCGAAGAGGCTTTTCGTATAGCGAAAACAGACAATAAACCTGTTTTTTTATCTATTGGGTATTCGTAGTAGTGTAGTTTACCGACCTGTCACTGGTGCCACGTTATGGAACGGGAATCCTTCGAAGACGATGAAGTAGCAGCCTTACTCAACCGCTACTTTGTCTCCATTAAAGTGGACCGTGAAGAACGCCCGGATGTTGACCATTTGTACATGGCCTTCTGCCAAGCACTGACTGGGTCTGCTGGTTGGCCGCTTACCATTATGATGACGCCCGATAAGAAAAAACCCTTCTTCGCTGGGACTTACTTTCCCAAAACTCAGCGCTATGGCCATAAGGGACTAATGGAGCTCTTAGAACAAGTGGGCATGCTCTGGGAAACGGAAGAAGAAAAATTACGAGAATCTAGCGATCAGATCGTTTCCGCGGTCCAATCCCAGCGATCTCTCCCCACTAAACCAACGACCCTCTCTTCTCCAATCAACGACCTCTCCTCACAGGACGATCAGAGCTCAACGTCCGAAGCATTTCAAGCTTGGGGCAAAGAGGTTATCTCTAACGCTTATGAGATCTTAGCCCACAGCTTTGATGCTCGTTTCGGTGGATTCGGTAGCGCACCAAAATTTCCCACGCCCCATACTCTTACGTTTCTTCTTCGTTATGCTCAAGACCACCCACAGGACAAAGCTCTAGAAATCGTTCGCAAAACCCTTGACGGTATGGCTCGAGGGGGTATCTATGATCATGTTGGGTTCGGATTTGCCAGGTACAGTACAGACGAAAAATGGCTGGTCCCTCATTTCGAAAAAATGCTCTATGATAATGCCCTCCTCGCCTTAGCTTACTTAGAAAATTATCAAGTGAATCGCCTGGAAAAAGATGCCCAAATCGCACATGAGATTTTCAGCTATGTGCTTCGAGATATGACCTCCCCAGAGGGCGGATTTTACTCTGCTGAAGATGCTGACGCCGAGGGAGTAGAGGGAAAATTCCATGTTTGGACTCCCCAAGAAATTGAAGCTGTATTGGACAAAGAGACCGCTGCTAAGTATTGTGCTGTCTATGACATCACTTCAAAGGGTAACTTTGAGGGGAAAAATATCCCCAACCTTTTACTAGGTACTTTAGGGAAAATCGCCCAGGACAACGCGCAATCTGAGAATGACGTTTTACGCTCCTTAGAAAAAGCACGCCAGACCTTATTTGCCACACGTGAGAAACGAATTCACCCCCATAAAGACGATAAAATATTGACAGCCTGGAACGGGCTTATGATTGCGGCGATGGCCAAAGGAGCTCAAGCCCTTGGCAATAACCTCTATCTGGAGGCCGCCGAAAACGCTACAAACTTCGTTCTAAGCCACCTTCGACGCAGTGATGGTCGCCTCTTGGCCCGTTTCCGAGCAGGGGATGCTGCCTACCTCGGGTATTTAGACGATTATGCATTCCTGATTTGGGGACTTCTAGAGCTTTACACCGCTAGTGGTAAACCCCAGCACCTTCAAACAGCGCTTCAACTTCAAGCCGAACAAGATCGACTCTTTTCGGACGAAGAAGGGGGTGGGTACTATCTTACTGGTTCAGATGCTGAAGAGCTTCTTTTCCGTCCTAAAGAAAGCTATGACGGAGCAATTCCTTCCGGTAATTCTATCACTGCGCTCAACCTTTTCCGACTCGCTCGGTTGACGGGTGACGAACGGTGGGAACGTCAAGCTGAACAACAACTTCTTGATTTTCGCCCTGTCCTCGAGGAACATCCCTCAGGATATACAGCTTTTCTGCAAGCCCTCCAGTTTGCACTTCATCCCAGCCAGGAATTGATTTTAGCGGGTTCCCTCGATATGGTAGAGCTGCCAGAAATGCGTGATCTTTTCTTTTCCACGTATCGGCCCTACGCCTCGGTTTTATACCAAGAAGGAAGCCTTGAGGAGGTTGTCCCTTGGATCGAAGATTATCCTGTCATATCAGATCAAATGACAGCCTATCTTTGCCAAAACTTTACTTGTCAACGCCCAGTACATCAGATCGAAGAATTCAGAGCCCTTCTACAAAACTCCTCCTAAGAACATAAAATAAGCCTGC
>DOPS01000205.1:0-271 GCA_003512645.1 Desulfosporosinus sp. | reverse complement strand
CTATTACTTAATGATCTATTACTAAATCATTATTCATCTACTTGTGAACAAATTCACCATTAAGCCTCATTTATAAATACCGGTAAAAAACTTATCGATTATCCACCGCGACGATCATCAGTGAGGGATATTCTGCCAAATTATAATCAATGGGTAACGGCAGCGTTTTCTCATTTTCGTAAAAAACTCTCACAAAGGGACGATTCGGAAAAGCAGTATTTTGTTTTACAACATTCCCTCTTTGACCATTACTCAAGAGAATACCAGACCC
>DOPS01000033.1:0-17495 GCA_003512645.1 Desulfosporosinus sp. | reverse complement strand
GGAATATCATGCCCCGATAAGCCCTGGGGATATCCATTGCCATCCCAGTGCTCATGATGATAAAGAATTGCCTCGGCAATGCTGGCAAATTCACTGGTTGAGAGTGCAAGTCGATAACCTGATTCTGCGTGTTTTTTCATACATTCCCATTCGGTAGAATTTAGGGGTCCTTGTTTTCTTAATATGTATTCAGGTATGGTAATTTTTCCTATGTCATGTAATTTCGCAACAAGGCAATAGTTTTTAATCAAACTTTCAGGTAGATCAAGCTGAAGACCCATCTCCCTTACTAAGCTTTCCAATCTGTCCACATGTTCCTTCGTCTCGTAATCTTTAATAAATAATAATTGTCCTAAAGCATTGATGACTGCCAGCTTAGTATTGTTTCCTTCCCTAAGCTTATCTGTATACATGTCTTCTTCTGCCTTATTAAAAACATCTTCAATGCTTTCCCCCTGATTTGTTAAAGTAGCAACACCAATAGCCATACTTAAGGGTATGGGTTCAGGAGGGCATAACGCTAAAGCTGCTCTAACACGGGTAGCAATCTCTTTTGCATTACCGTTACTTGTACTGGGTAGAATCACTAAAAATTCATCGCCACCCCAACGTACTACGAGATCATCTTTTCGGCAAATAGATGCCAAGAGATTGGCTACTTTTTTGATTAATTCATCCCCTTGTTTATGCCCAAGTGTATCATTGATCAGCTTCAGACCGTTTACATCACATAAAATAATTGCTAAAGGTATTTGTTCGGAATTATTAACAAGATGTTGAATTATATCCTCGTAAAAATCCCGATTATAAACACCTGTTAATTTATCGTGAATATTAAAGTATTTTATGTGTTGTTCATCTTGCTTATAACTTTCATTAGTTTGTTTAATGTATAGCATCAAAAACCCTATAGCCAAGGAAAGTGCCACGACTTGGTAGGCAAAGTAAATAATAAATTTGATTTTTCCATCTAGAAATGTCAAGCTTAACGGACCAAAGTTGGTGCTCAATAAAATAAATGACCACCCTAAGCAATATTGTATAGAGCCCCTTGTGCTACTCTTAAGAAGAAGAATTCCAGCCCAAAATCGTATTACTCCTACAAAGAAAAGAGTAGCAATAATTGATAGAACTTGAACATGGAGGATAAATAGCCCAATAATAATGTTCAAGATAAAAACTAACCCACCACTGATTAACCATTTAGGTGGTTTCATATTTACATGCAGGAGGGTTCCTTTGAAAATACACAAATTAGATATTATGTAAAAAAGCCCATTAACGTAGAGTAAATAGTCATTATTGTAAGAGGAAACCTCAATTATGTACCTGAAGAAATTTGATATGAAACTCATGAACCACCCAATGGTTAACCACCCAATATATTGACTACGATCCAAGAAATAAATGAAAATATAGAAAGTAAATATAACAATAATTGCTCCTAAAGAAGCTGACATTACTAACTCTGCACCAAACATAAAAGCACCTCAAAAATCCCTATATACTATTGTCAATTAATTCTCCACTGCCTTTTGATTATTTCCTTCAATAATTTCTTTGAGCATTTTTTTGCTTAATTTCCCTAATACCAATTCATATGACATATCTATCATTTGTTTTAAAATATCATCCGGCACATCACCCTCTAAATACAAAGAGTTCCAGTGTTCTTTATTCATGTAATAGCCCGCAACGATATGTTTATATTGTTCTCGCAAGGATCGCGTAAACAATGGATCGCATTTCAAGGTAATAATTGCTTTTTTTTCTTTATCTCCACCTTGCATGGCAAACATTTTTCCACCTATTAGGTATCTTGTTGCGTCCCATTCTACCTTAAAATCTTTTTGTGTTCCTTTTTTAGAAAGACAATACTCATCAAGCCATTCATATTTCATTAGAAATCACTCCTTCTGTATTCAACGAGGACAGCTATTTAATAATTTCGCCAGACAACTTACATATCCTTCATTTGATGCCAATATTAACCCAGACCCATTATCCCGAGGTATCTTCTATCTTCTTGCATAATTCGCACTAATCTTTACGTGATAATGATGTGCCTGATACCCCTCTATTTTGAGAATCATGTAGACATTGGAGTCCGAGCGGTGCTAGCCCAAACAAAAAAGCCTCCAATCCTGGAGGCTCTCAAAAGCTTAATGACCATTCTAAGTTGGAACTAATTACTCAGAACAAATTCCACAATCACTATGACTCTTCTGATAGTCACTGATCTCTTTTCCCGCGTCACCCTTCACAACCTGGGTATCGGGATCGACTATTTGTTTTTCTAGCGTCTCTGCAGGAGCAACACATGCGGGTTTCAAAGGAGACATGAGACAAGATTTATAGCCGCCAGTAAGGTTTCTAACCTTAAATCCTTTTTGGCTTAAGATTCTAGACGCTACATATCCTCTCAGTCCAATTTGGCAATAGTCCAAGATCTCTTTACTTTTATCAAGTTCACCCAATCTTGCTCTCAGGCTATCGACTGGGATGTTGAGCGCTCCCTCAAGATGCCCCCCCTTATATTCCGTTTCTGTGCGGACATCTAATAAGATGGTGTTTTTCCGATCATGCTCCATGAACTGCTCAATCGATATGTCATCTACTCTGCCAGCTAGGACATTCTCTGCTACAAAACCAGCCATATTGACGGGATCTTTGGCTGATGAATAAGGTGGCGCGTAACAAAGCTCCAACTCGGTCAAATCTGTAACGCTTCCCCCCAGCCTTATGACCGTTGCAATGACATCAATTCTCTTATCTACGCCATCATTCCCAACGCCCTGCGCTCCTAAGATTTTGCCCTCTTCGTTAAAGATGAGTTTCAAGGTCATCATGAAGCCTCCCGGATAATACGAAGCATGTGACGCTGGATGAACGGTAATTGTCTTATAAGGGATCTTGAGTCGTTTTAAGGTCCTCTCATTATTGCCTGTACTAGCCGCCGTTAGCCCGAAAACTTTGAGAATCGAAGTGCCTTGAGTTCCCTTATAAGTACTCCTCAGACCTACAATATTATTTGCTGCTATTCGGCCTTGTTTATTGGCAGGCCCTGCAAGAGGAATGGCAGTAGCTTGCTTGTTAACAAAATCAACGACTTCAATGGCATCCCCGACGGCATAGACATTGTCTGCATTGGTCAATAAGTATTCATTGACTAAGATATGCCCTTTGGACCCGAGCTTAATTCCACTATCCTTTAGAAAGCCAGTATCCGGGATGACCCCTATAGCTAAAATCACGAGATCGGCAGTCAATGTTTTGCCACTATTGAGGGTTATTTCTACACCGTTTTCCTGATCCTTAAATGACTTAACCCCATCATTTAAGATGAGTTTCACTTCATGGTCCGCAAGTTCTTTTTCCACGGCTCCGACAACATCCGAGTCGAAAGGTGCTAAGACATGAGGTGCAGCTTCGACTATAGTCACGTCAAGCCCGCGATGTTTTAGATTTTCTGCCATTTCCACCCCGACAAAGCCACCGCCAATGACGGCAGCACTTTTGGTGCCCGCTTTATCTATATAAGCCTTGATTTTATCTGTGTCTGGAATATTTCTTAACGTTAAGATTCTCTGACTATCGATACCCTCAATCGGTGGTTTAATCGCTTTTGCTCCAGGAGATAAAACAAGATAATCATACGTTTCTTCATAGATTTCGTTCTTCTTGTGCTTAATCGTCGCTACTTTTTTATGGGTATCTATACCAATCACTTCGCTATTAATTCTTACATCAATGTTAAATCGACTCTTCATACTTTCTGGAGTCTGGACTATGAGCCTCTCTCTTTCTTTGATGGTCCCCCCAAGGTAGTAAGGCAAACCGCAATTGGCAAAGGAGATATACTCATCCCTTTCAAACATGATAATCTCGACTGTTTCATCCAGTCTTCTCAGTCTGGCAGCAGCGGATGCCCCACCAGCCACACCACCAATAATCAACACCTTTTTACTCACAGTGTGTCCTCCCCAATTATCTGATTTGGTTAATCATTATATTTTTAGCCGCTAAACAAGTTCGGCTGTCCCATTGCACCCGTCTATTCTTGAATCAGAAGAAAAGCATTCGACTAATATTACGGGAAATCATTTTCAAAAATAGTACCGTAAAGTGAAGTGTACACTCTTTATTATTAGGCTGGAGTAAGTAAGCCTAGTAAGCGCTCTCTTTCCTCTTCCAAATCCTCTCGTTCGGCGACCATCTTTGGTTGCACAGAATGAAAGGGCCAGCGTGCTTTTAAGTCAGTTAACTTTTTCTCCACATCGTTAAGCAGGAGCATAAGCTCCTGCTTATCTATAGTCTGTTCGATAGTCTGTTCTTTTTCGATCCGTTGTTCTTTCTCATCCATTCGATTTCCTCTCCTCTGACATGGTAAATGTTATAGCGCCATGCATACATGCTTCCATGCAGCTTTCACATTCAATACAAAGCTTAGGATCCACGACTGCCAGATGTGAAAGCATCGAAATCGCTTGAACAGGGCAAGCATTAACACAACGTTTGCACCCCCGACATAGCTTTTCTAAGATGAACGCAGACATTACTCCAACTCCCCTCATCAAGAGAAACACACGGTTTCTCGCTTAGCAGCCAGCTCAGCCAAAGCGGCGAGGAGCCGATTTGGCGGTCCCTGAGGATCCTCGATCTCCACTTGTACCCAAGACATTAACCGTTGTAAACCGCTGCTTGATTTGGTCACTCCCACAAATTGGGCAACTCTGCTGATCTTTTTGACTCATCGTACAAAAAACAGAAAATTTATGTTCGCACGATTGACACACTAAATCGTAACTTGGCATTGAGATTACCCCCTCTATTAATAAACTTATCGCAGATCAATGTTAATCCCTGTATACCCCGGAAGGGTATTATATGTTAAATATATTCATCTCTAACTAATTTGTCAACCACTTTTAAACAATATTTACTAATTTCAAATTATTTATGCAACCTGCAAGTACCTTTCCATGCAGTACGGAGGTTTCTGAGTTCGTTCTTTTGAGCGATGCAAGGCCATATAGCAAGGTTGTTTATCTTAGGTGACTATTCATCCTGTAGCAATTAGATAAAGAAGCAGACGTGGATCAACGACCCACGTCTGCTTCTTTAATCATATTTATACTTTTTGTAAATTAACCCAAGTATCATAAAATGAAGCACTACCACCAATCGGTTCGCTTAAAGGGGTGCCCCTCAGATTATCATCCAAGCGAAGAATTGGGTTGATATGGATTCCTTTCGCTCTCCTTGGATCCCCTTTAATCACCATCCCATCGACCACTACATCACTAGAACCGTAAGCCCAATGTCCATAACCCGTCGAAACAGCGACTACTCCGGGGCGTATCCCTTCCATTACTTTAATATCCCCTTCAACATAACGTTGTTGTCCATTCCCTAAATCTTGAACCCCTTCAGGGTTACTTTTTGACTTGACTCGAACCTTGTCTCCATTTTTCAATCCAAGTCGTTCAGCGTCGTGCCGACTTATTTGGACAAAGTTTTGAGACTGAAGTCCTACTTGCGACCAATAATTACCAGAGGTCCTTGATTGAGTCACAAACACTTCTTTGTGGGTAATCAGCTTAAGGTCTCCTTCTGCCTCAATCTTTTTACCCATCGAATCCTGAATTTCCTGATAGACAGCATGACCTTCAAAATACTTTCCACTGATTGCATGTCTGCTCACAGCTACTTCCTCGATATAGAAGCGTTTTAGACCTCCCAACAAATAGCGTTGCTGAGATCCGACATAAGCTTTGTCGATACTTTCAAAGCGACCCCCTCGATTCAGGACGTAAACCACCTTGCCCCATTCCGTAGGTTTTAATGCCTTTTGCCACGCTTGTTCATCATACACCGCAGGTGATAAATGCCGTCGAGCTTTTCTAAATAGCTCCAGTTCCTTATCATCCGCATCGGGGACCGTATCTCCCTCTTTATCTCCATAGGCAATATTGGCCACAAGCTTAAGATAAAAATCCTCAGGTCGCTTAAGCGGTAATCCCGCACCGAACGCGTCGTCCCCAAATCCCGGAAGATTAAGCTTCCTAGCTATAGCGATCATCAAGGTTTCCAGGGATAGCGGCAACTTTTCTCCCTCAATTTCCACCGTGTCTGTCAAAGCTGGAATGACAGGTTGACGTATCGACGTCGCCTTAACGCGCAATTGGTTTGGGCCTTGCCCAGTCGTCCAACGTTCAAGATAGGTTATGTCTGGGAAAATATAGTCGGCATACATACTGGTTTCCCCAATAACGATATCCGCTGCTATCAAAAGTGGTACTTTAGCTGGATCTAGAAGCGTTCGTAATTGGTGAGCTCCGCCAGGAACGGAATACATCGGAGTATGACTTGAAAGAAGAACTGCCTTAATCGGATAGGGGTAACCATCGGCAATGGACGGCCATGTTTCCTGGGCCACGTTTCCGCTAAAAGGGTACCAAGGTCGTTTAGCTGGGTATCCGGCAAAAAGCGTGGACTCTTCATATTGCCAAGTTTCCCGGGTAATAGGAACCCCGAAAGCTGATAGTTTTCCAGGGTGTAATTTACTCATGTCATAAGGTTTATTCGGTTTAGCACCTTTAAAATCCCACCCGCCTGCTGGTTTGGTTAATCCACCCTTCCAATCAGGATTCCCGATCAAATAGTTTAAAGCGATTAACGCTTGGCAATTATACCATCCGTTCGTATGCTTTACCGGGCCACGATAAAACTCCACCGCTGCTTTCTTACCATGGGCAGTAAATTCGCGGGCTACCCCGACAATATCTTCGTACTTTATACCTGTTATTTCAGCATATTCCTCGAGACTCCGCTTAAAGGCCTCTTCTCTTAACAACTGAAGGGACGTCTTAAGGGGAATTTCTTGATAAACCGTTTCAACCAACAGATCTCCTTCAACAGGGTTTACCGTGTCGTTTGGATCAGCAGCAATAAAGTTCCCACTACGATAGACCACAAATTGGTCCTTAGTTCCTAAACCCACTTCGTCAGCCCGAAGAAACTTGCCTGGCCGTCCGTCGACTATTTTGACAAGATAACTGGCATCACTCCATGACGTTTCGCCATCTGCTTTTGCAGCTGCAGAGTTGGCGTTTTCCAAGTATTTTTGATCATAGCGATTATTTTCTAATATCCAACGGACCATCGCCAGGCCCAAGGCAGCATCCGTTCCTGGCTTAAGAGGCAGCCATTTCCAGGCTTTACCCGCTACCTTCGTAAAGCGTGGATCCGCGACTGCTAATTTTAAGCGACCACTTACCAAACCGTCCGTGATCGGTTCGGTCATCTGAACTGGACCATAATTCGCCTCAAAAGAGATCGTCCCTACAACGAGTGCGAACTCAATATTTGCCCAATCAGGGCGAGGAGCCTTCACACCGCCTGCCCATTTTCCTTCCTTGAAGTCCATGGTAGAGCGTGTCCAGGCTTTATTACTGGTCTGACCGCAGATCGAGGTTTTTTCGATCCAGTTAACACTACCCATGGCATTGTTCACAAACCGTTTTGTAAATTCAATACGACCATTATGAATACGACCTACTTGAAAGAGAAACTGATTATTTTTCGGCCCCAGATCCGGATGATCCGGGTCGATCAACACATCAAGGTTTTCTTGATGCTTCTCTTGAAATTGAGCGACTGTCATCTTCTTTTTTCGGATTTCAACAACATCTGTCGCCATATCCTTAGCCACTTTAGCATCCTTCAAAACGGCAATGTCTTTGAGNNTTCAAACGGAATCACTTTCCATTCGCCAGCTCCCCTGGCTCCAGAACGTTTTAAGACTTTTCGCAATCGATAAGGGTCGTAGACGTGTTGTATTCCAGCTTGACCTTTAGGGCAGACCTTACCATCAATTCGAGTCGCATCTTGAGGGGATAAACTATAGGGTAGGTTTGGTATCATGCTTGTCGCGCTATAAGGATTTCCATCAATCTTTACTAAGGTACCCTCATAGATCTTAGCCTTAATCGAGCAAGCCACTGTACACTGTAAACAACAGGTATAAATAATGTTTTCCTCATTGGCTAGTGCGTAGGTTTCATTCCCTGACTCAGTTTCGGCATGAGCAATTCCAATCTTACCGAAAACTCCAGCTTGAGTCGCTAAAATACTGGTACCTCCAATAAAGGCAGTACTCTTTATAAAATCACGCCTTGTGAGTTGTCCCTTTGGGGTTGATTCCATAATCGTTGCTCCTCCTTCCTTGCTTCGGATGGTTATTACGCTCTAAAATCGGGAGCCACTCCCAAGCCACACTAAACATTAAAATCACAAAAGCAATGATTCCCACGGAACTGAAAATCTCATTGGTGCTTGGAAAATAGCTATACAATAGGCGGGAATCGACAAAGGCTTTGTCTAGCCCATGCAGCGGCGGAGTGATGTAAGCTGGCATAACTAAATTAATCCTTACAGCAATAATCCCCAGCACAGTGGATAAACCTGCCAACCCTTGCAGCCTATAGTCACCGTCTGTTTTACGAGCAAGGAAAATTAACAGGATAGGGATAACAACTGCCAACCCAATCTGGCCTATCCAGAAAACCAATCCGTATGACCCTGTCAGTATCTCCTTTAATGAATGCACATCGTCAGGAATTCCACCATATAGACCAATTAAAAATTCTGCTGCAACTAAGAGTAGATCGATCCCGATAAATAAAACCAGCAGATTCGTGAGTGACGCTATAACATTCGGCTTATCCTTATCTTGCTTACCGAAGAAAGCATATAGGAAAGTAATCAGTGCAGCCCCAGAAACAAGTGCGGAAACGATAAAAATAATGGGGATAATGGCACTGTTCAAAGCAGGCTTGGCAATCTGTACTGCAAAGATCGAACCAGTTCCTCCGTGCACAGCGATAGCCATAGGAACCCCAAGAATACCTAGAATTCTGACCCAGCGCCCTGCGAACTGGGATTGCTTAACCCGTCCCTCGGGGTTTGCTACAGTCCTATATCCCATCGAGAAGATACGACCTAGTTTCCCACGCATTCCTGTTTCGTTGGTAGCCATTAAGGAAAGATCATCTCTCATTACGAGCCACAACTCTCCTAGCACCAGCATGATATATAAGAGGTAAAAATGAATTTCCCACTCCAAAACTGACGTGAAATTACGATGAACTAGAGTATACCAGAACCGCTCGGGATGTCCCAAGTCGATAAGGACAAACATTAGACCTCCTACCAAAGAAAACAAAGCACTTAAGAGTGAAAGTCGCCCAATTTTCTCCAACGCGTGCATTTTAAATACATAAATCATGGTCGATAACAAAAAAGAGCCTGCGGACAATCCAATGAAGAAAATGTAAAAGACCACCCATAAACCCCAGCTAAAACTACTGGTCAAATTAGTGACTAACATCCCATTCATCAGCCTCTGTCCTATGAACCAAAAACCAATCCCGGTTAGAATAAGCAAGAGTATATAATACAGACGCTTCTGCATAAGTTTCCCTCCTTCCTTTCACTAAATTAGATAAAATACGTTGGGTTCAGTTCCTAGTTCCTCTTTAAGACGCATCAGATTGGAACTCCCAATCAGTTCAAATACTAAGCTCTCTGGATCACTCTTGTCACCAAAATAGGTAGCTCGTCCCATGCAGGTGGTTACGCACATAGGCAGCATCCCTGCATTGAGGCGATGTAAACAAAAGTGACACTTTCGTGTGTTATTGATCGGAGATTGCTTCTTTTGCCGTTCTCGTTTATCTCCGTACTCAAACGATGGTACTAATTCATATTTCTCGATATTTGGCGTTCCTTGAGTATGATACTCTCCCCAGTCAAAGGTCCGTGCTCCATAAGGACAGGCGGATATGCAGTAACGACAGCCAATGCATTTATCGTAATCAATCACCACTATGCCATCTTCTCGTTTATAAGTAGCCGCAACAGGACATACCTTTGTACAAGGAGAATTGGTACAGTGCATACACGGACGCGGTAAAAAACGCCTAGCTAAATGAGGGTAGGAGCCAAACTCTTCCTCGATTACTGGACGATATACGACACCCGGTGGAAGTTTATTTTCTGCGATACAACCTACGGTACAGGAAAAGCACCCTACACACTTGCGAGTATCAATCACCATCGCCCATTTCCTCTCGGCAACAGGTTTTTCAAGGGCCTTGTATAGTTCTCTGTGCATTCTATAAATGAGTTGATCCTGAGGAATCTGCTTTGCTAATGGCTCTAAGGTCGTCGTTTGTTGTTGTTCATTTCCTGGTTTTGCAAGCGCTTTTCCTGCTGATACTACAGCTATTCCCGCAGTCAAACCCAAGGTTGCCTTAACCATATTACGAATTGCTTCGCGACGTGGAACTTTTTGCGGTGCATCATCTTCGATTATTTTTGACATATTGTTAACCTCCTTCACCTTGATCACTCTGTAATGCCAAGTATACCTAATCGTTCTTCTTTACACATGAGGAAATCCCCTCAATTTAAAACGGTCTGGTATAGGGGAAATCCCCTATACCAGACCGTTATCCTTAGCGTAGCGTACTAATTTTGATCGGCTGTTTATGCCCAACTTGTCATGAATCCGTGTCTTATGATTCTCAACCGTCTTAATACTAATATTTAGCTTTTTAGCTATTTCCATATTGGAATACCCTAAGGCTATAAGTTGCAATAGTTCGGTTTCTCGAGTTGTAAGTTCGAACTTCTTCATTTCAGCGTATCTTTCTGGCTTAAGAGCACGTGTTACCAAATATTTCTGGAAGCTCGTATCTACATAGAATTCACCCCGGTGAACGGCCCTAATCGCACTTAGAAGTTCTACGTCAGCTACGCGTTTTAGGACAAACCCGTTTCCCCCTGCGGCCAATACCTTATCCAAGTATATAGAGTCCTCATGCATTGTTAGGACCAACACTCGCTGGTCAGGCTTTATATCCTTAATCATTTTCATCGCTTGAATTCCATCGATCCCTGGTAAATTCAAATCCATAATAACTAAATCGGGAGCGTATTGGAATGTAAGTTCAATGGCCTCTTCGCCATTGGATGCTTCTCCAACGACCTCGATTTCTCCACTATCTTCCAGCACCAGACGTAAGCCTTTGCGGATTACCTGATGATCATCCACTAAAAGGACAGATATTTTCTGCATCAACGCGCAACCCTTCCGGAACTTTCACATAAATGGTCGTCCCTTGACCAAGAGCAGACTCAATCTGGAAACTCCCTCCTAAAACTACCACTCGTTCCTGAATTCCAAACAGCCCGAATTTCCTATTGGCAACCCTTTGTGCTAATACTTCGGGCACATTAAATCCTTTGCCGTTATCTTCAATAGTAAGGTTAACCTCACCTAAATTATAAGTTAGAACTATGCTCACCTGTTTCGCTTGGGCATGACGAGCAATATTAGTTAACGCTTCTTGAACAATCCGATACAATGAACTAGCAACCTCGCCTGTAAGTGTACCAAAATCATCATCTATTTCCAAATCCATATTAATTCCATACCGCTCTTCAAACTCTTGGGCATATCGTTTTACAGCTTGCCCCAATTCTCCTTCTTCTAATACACTAGGCCTAAGAACAATGATTAGGCGTCTTATTCCATCAAACGTTTGATCTAAAAGATTCCGTACTTCTATCAAACGAACTTTTGCTTCCTCAAGAGTTGGTGCCTTCTCGGTATATTTCAAACCGAGGCGAAGAGATGCTAAAGACTGGCTTGTTTCATCATGAAGCTCCCTCGCCAGATGACTTCGTTCCTCTTCTTGAACTTGCATCAACTTTTTTGCAAGCCCCTGCCTCATATTACTTAATTCTTTGATCTCTAAAGCAGATTTTTCCATTGATTCGATCATAAGGTTAAACGCCTGGGTCAATTGCCCTCCCTCGTCTTGGATCGACCATTCAGGTATCCGATAACTTAAATCACCCGAGGCGTAAACTTTCGTAGCCTCAAACATTCTTCGATAAGGAGTTGACAAAAGGTGTGCTAGGAGATACGCCAAAACTAACCCTAAAAACATAAATAACAAGGTAGCGAGAGCAAGGCTGATTAGCATCTTAGATTTTGCTTGAGTAATCCCCTGTACAGACATACCGATACGAACCGTCCCTAACTTACCGTCTGATATGGGCAGGGCTATATCGCGAACAAGCCCTTCTTCGGTATGAATAACATTGACATGATAAGCTTCACTGGGTTTTACCTGGTTAGCGTTTAATAGCCCATAGGGCAGGGCATTCCCAAAGGTATCGACTAAAACCGTTTCGTCTGCATCAATTATAAAAATATAACGGATATTTTCGTTACTCTCGCGAGCATCCCGAATTAAAGTATAAAGCTTAAATAGATCCCCACGATAAATGTACTCTGGACTTCGGTCCGTAATATATTTTCCAGTGGCAATCCCCTGAGCGTCAAGCTGTTGATTCATAAAAGGGCTAATACTCCGCTCAGTTTGGATGAGGACGGTAACCGACAATAATAGCAGCAAACTTACAACTAGCCCAATAATTTTAGAGCGTAAACTGATTCCTAAAAACGACCTCGCTAATCTCATAACCCACAGTCTCAACTAGACTCACTCTCCAATCAGCTTAACTAGTTCTCTGACAGAGTCGTAGAGACTGTCTTCCAGCAAGTTAAACTGGTCGTATCCGGCAACTTGTAAAGCTTCTAGCCCATCTTCGTCTTGATGCATAGTTAGAAATGCCTTCTGTATCGCTAAAAATGACTGCTCATCTAGCCTTGGGCTAGCTACAACAGGATTGTTCGCATAGTCTGGAGATGTATCAATTATCCGGATAGAATCTATTAATTGAGGAGATTTTGCAAAAGCTGCTGCCAAAGTATAATTATCCACCGCAGCTGCATCAACTAACCGGTCCTTAACAGCTGCAATCGAATTGCTATGGCCATAGGTGTAAATGTAACTTTTAAAAAAGTTTAGGCCTCCCTGATCTTTGACCTTGCTCAAGGCATATAAGGATCCTGAGGTTGATTGAGTATCCACAAAGGCAAAACTATGGCCCTTTAACTGAGTCCAGTTCCTTATTCCACTACCGGTATCGGCAATAATCACAGACTGGTAGTACGGTGACCCATTTGTAATAGGGACTGCCACTAGACGCTCTCCAAATTTCTCATGCCCAATAACATACGACGATGAACAAACAAAGGCAATATCTACTTTTCCTTCTTGGATTAAATCATCAACTTCTTTATAGCTTTTCCTCTGTACCAACTCGACTGGTCGATTTATCTTTTCTGATATATATTGGGTCAAAACTTGATATCGAGCAATACTTTGGCTTGGAGACAACCCCACAGCCAAAGCCACGCGCAAGCTCTCCTGAGCCGATTTTGAGGGACTATCCAGTGGCTGTAGGTTCGAAAGAGTTACATGTTGTTGTGGATCAGCCTTACTACATCCGTTCAAGATCACAATGGCAAGTATCACTGTGCATAATAAAACTATACGAGACAGCATCTTCATGAATAAACCACTCCTATTGTTTCAACTTACCACCAATTAATAAATCATACTTTAACGTACTATTAAACGCAACGCTTATATTCGAATTGGTCCTAACTATCACTTTGTACATCTTAAGATGTATACCGCCTCATTATAATTGTTTATTACCAGGAGGGGAAGTCAAAACCTGGCTGGAAAATAATAACAGAAGCAATCCCTGCCCTATCGATTTTTAGTTGAATGATTCTCAGTGCCCTTTGCTTATAACTCAGTAGCACGGACTCTATGCAACCTAACCTTTACGCAGATGATGCAGATTTTTAGGGGAAAAGCTAACAAATAAAACATTCCTAACTTATTGTTTCCAAGAAGTTAGGAATGTTTTATCGATAAAGAAGTACAACCTTGCTGAAAGATTCACAAGCTGATCAAGTTGTTGACATATACCCTCAGGGGGTAGGGCCGAATCATATATACCCAAATATTTACTAGGTCAATACTTCTTTTCGATGCATTCATGAACTTCGTCGGATGGTCAAATCGGGCAATCTTCGCCGGGCGAGTCAGCATGCATCCGTAATAGGGAGCAATCTTCAAACCCTTTAAAGGTTTTTTCACTTTAGCAGCCACTTTGTCAAGCCCAATCCGATCCACCAATAGTTCCAAGATGTTTAACACGTGGACCGTATTTTTGTAATTCATCTCGATAGCCTGTTGGACTTTCTTGGAAGTTTCTTTACTTTCGGCACACTCGATCTCAGCCGTGCGCAAATGATTGAAACATGCGGCACAGGGAGCCATCACTTCTTTCAGACCAGCCTTCTCCGCTTGAGCTAAGTTTCTAGCCGGTAAGGCCAAGGCCAAGAGATGATCCACCTGATGAGCAGGGGTTGACCCACAGCAGTTCCAATCTGGAATCTCTTCCAATTGAACATCTAACGCTTTTAAACTTCACGAGTTGAGGATTCATAGTTCTTAGCGGTTGAATGGAGGGAACACCCTGGAAAGTAGCCCGTTTTCATCATGCCTGCCCTCCTTGCATTTTCTGTACATTGTCAAAGATTTTAGCTACAGCGGCCTGTCCGTGAATCTTACGTGGTAAGATGTCACCGATTCCCATAATACCCTTTAAGAACATCGGCGGACCGATCGGAATCAGAGCTGCCACATCCCGGACCAGTTCTCCTTGGGAAAGCATATTCTTGACCATGAGACCGACTTCATGCATCCGCCCGATATTCCGAACTTCTCCCAGGAAAATCTTATTCATCTTAGGAATTTTCGTTTCGTTTGATGTATACCCTTCTTCTTTGGCCATCGCCCGCAGGGTATTCATCACTTCGTAAAGTTCGAAACCCGCAGGACAATTGGCACCGCACGTTCCGCACTGGATACACATTTGAATCGATTTGCTTGGCAGAATTTGATCTTTCATGCCATAGACGATCATTTCTAAAATTTAGGACGAAATTCTGAAACCAATTTCCCACAATAAGAACACTCTAACACCAAATACCCCCCCCGGTTGGGATTATATTTTAAGGATAGCATCTAATCTATTGCAGATCAATAAGTAAAATAATAATAATTTCACTTTCTCATCTTACAATTTATTTATATAAAATGCCGTCATCCTTATTGAAAGGATAACGGCATGAGAGCATAGTTTCTGATAGTTTATTAATCGAATAGAATTACGCTTATTGTATATTATTATATTCACTGATTGAGTTTCATTAATGTAGCTATGGCTCTATTTAGCACAGTCTCGAGGTCCTCCCCCTCTTCAATCGCATCGGCCATACACGTTTTTGCATAGCGTTGCGCGACAATTACCGATACCTTATGCACAGCTGAACGGATAGCGACGAGTTGTAAGAATATTTCCTCACATTTCTTTTCTTCCTCCATCATTCGTTCTACCGCCGAAATATGACCACGCACTGTTTTAAGTCGAGTAATGATACTTTTTGTTTCTTCTGGGTCTACATTTTTTGACAAGGTCTCTCTTCCTTTCATATTCGTATTTTTTCTTGTATCTGATCGGAGGGCATCAATATTATTTTAAGTTAACACTTCATAGCACTTTGATGACTTTGATAAGATATTCACTTGGTAATAAAGCTTATTGATTACCTTTATTAAGAGGGTTATAATTGAGATACCCTCTCCAGAGGGGGGTGGATGTTACCTTTAGCATACAACTTAACATTATATTGGTCAAGAAGGTAACCTTAGAAAAAGAATGTCATTAAATGGCTTCTTATATTTAATTAATCAATAACTAGTGAAGGGATATACGTTGATGGAAGATTTGTCGATATTACGTAATGAGGATTTGACGAGACGCTTACAAACTTTGTCTGAGGAACTGGAAGAGTTGGAAGAGGAACAAAGTTTTGTGCTAAAGCAGACTGGGATTCACCTCCCCGGTCGCACTGTTAAACGCTATGAATTCCAAATACAGTTGTTAAAGGAATCCATAACAGAGTTACAAGCGGAAATAGAGCGTCGCAAATAATACAAAATAAGGCCCTTGCTTAATTTTAACTTTAAGCAAGGGCCTTTAGAATAACCATACAAACCCCAAAAGGTTTAACTTAGGCTAGATTTTTGTTACTATTCGTTTTTATCTGTTCAGCTAACATGTTTGCGATCTGATCAAAGTCTGGCGATTGATAATCTTCAATCTTGCCAGCATCTGACAACGCAGATAAAGCTGGATCAAGCGGCAGTGCTCCCAAGAAAGGAATAGAATTACGCTTAGCTTCTTCCTCACCTTGTGGTTTTCCAAAGACTTCTATCTGCTTACTACAATCAGGACACTGCACATAAGCCATATTTTCTATCAATCCATAAATTGGCGGTTCATAATTCCTGACCATTTTAATCGCTTTGCGCACTACCATATTCGCTAAGGCTTGCGGACTTGTCACCATCACTACCCCATTGATCGGCAACGATTGGAATATCGTGATAGCGACATCCCCTGTACCAGGAGGCATATCGATTAATAGATAATCCAATTCTCCCCAAATTACGTCCTTCCAAAATTGATTGACGACTTGAGTGATCAGCGGTCCACGTAAGATCACGGGATCATCTTCGTTTTCAATCATAAGATTGAGAGACATGACTTTAATACCACCACGACTTGTTGGTGCAATAATACCACCTTGGCTCGCTCCTGCCCTTTCCTTAATGCCAAATATTTTTGGGATACTTGGGCCAGTTATGTCCGAGTCCAAAATTCCGACTTTATAGCCTTGGCGCATAAGGCTTACTGCTAACATGCCAGTTACAGAGGATTTACCTACTCCCCCTTTACCGCTCATGACTGCTATTACTTTCTTAACATGGCTTACTTTTTGAGCCTTAGTCAATTGGGGTTCACTAGAACAACTCTCAGTATTACACGACCCTGCTGCTGCACAACTATTGCACGACTCGCTCACGATGGTTCCTCCCATTCAATTTAACATTTTTTACCACCTAAGGGTTAATAATCCAAATTCATCTTACTCCTCAGATTCTTTCTTTGTCAAGTTTGGCTCAATGATGATGTTCGTGATTATGCCCATCACCGTGATCATGTTGACAAATAGATCCAGTACTCACTATTTTTCCTTGAGCATAAGACTTTGCGACGTCAGTCACGTTTCCTGAGGCGCCCGATACAACCTCAAGACCAACCGCATTAAGACCATTAATCATGCCACCGCCAATACCGCCACAAACAAGCACCTCTACGCCTTTACTCTTGAACATATTCGCAAGTCCTGCATGCTGATGTTGAAGACCCGCAGCACTAAGGGCTTCGACAAAACGCGCTTCATTGCCTTCAATTTCAAACACTGTAAATCCTGAAGCTCTTCCAAAATGGGGATCGAGAACTTCACCGTTTGTTGGGATTGCAATCTTTTTTGACATTATGGACCCTCCTAAATTATAAAAATTAACGTCTCTTGGACAGTCTGAGCTGGCCAAGATGAACGCTTGACCTCAGTTTCAAGTCGGTTT